>JAAXJP010000273.1 GCA_012269805.1 Rubrivirga sp. | reverse complement strand
ACCTCGACTCGCTCGGCGTCACGGCCGTCTACTTCAACCCCGTCTTCTGGGCCGCGTCGCTCCACAAGTACGACGCGACGAGCTTCCACCACGTCGACCCCTTCTTTGGCCCTGATCCCGAAGGGGACGTGGCGATGATCGCGGAGGAGACGGCCGACCCCGCGACGTGGGTCTGGACGAGCGCCGACCGCCTCTTCCTCGACCTCGTCGACGCGCTCCACCAGCGCGGCATCCGCGTCGTGATCGACGGCGTGTTCAACCACACCGGGACGCGGTTCTGGGCCTTTGACGACGTTCGTCAGAACCAACAGGCGAGCCGCTACGCCGACTGGTACGAGGTCACGGCCTGGGACGACCCCGACACGGAGGCCGACGAGTTCGACTGGAACGGGTGGTGGGGCTACAAGCCGCTCGCGGTCCTCGCGAACAACGAGGCCGGCGACGACCTCCACTCGGGCGTCAAGGCCCACGTGTTCGACGCCACGCGCCGGTGGATGGACCCCGACGGCGACGGCGACCCGAGCGACGGGATCGACGGCTGGCGGCTCGACGTGGCGAACGAGGTCCCGGACGGGTTCTGGCGCGACTGGACGGCGCTCGTGGCCGAGATCAACCCGGAGGCCGTGACGGTCGCCGAGGAGTGGGGCGACGCCGCGCCGTACCTCGACCGGACCGGCTTCCACTCGACGATGAACTACCACGCGCTCGTGATCCCGCTCGACGCGTTTGCCTTCGACCGCCGGATCGACGGGACCACGTTCGCCGACGAGGTCACGAGCCGGTTCGCCGGCTTCCCCGAGGCGACGCGGCCGGCGCTGATGAACGTCCTAGCCAGCCACGACACCGACCGCCTCGCGTCGATGATCGTGAACGGCGGGCTGGGCGCGAACTACGACCGGCTCGCGGGGCCGCGCGACACGACGGCCTACCTCGTGCGCGCGCCGAGGCCGGCGGAGCGGGACCTCCAGCGAGCCGTCGTCGCCCTTCAGATGGCGATGCCGGGGGCGCCCCACGTCTACTATGGCGACGAGGCGGGCATGTGGGGCGCCGACGACCCCGACGACCGGAAGCCGATGGTCTGGCCGGATCTGACCTACGAGACGGAGTCGCGCGCGCCGCGCGGCCTGAGGCGCGAGCCGGACCCCGTCGCGTTCGACTCGACCCTCTTCCAGTTCTACCAGCGCGCCATCGCCCTCCGCCAGTCGGACCCGGTGCTCCGCCGCGGCGACCTCGCGACGCTCGCGACCGCGGACCGGGCCGTGGCCTTCGCGCGGACGCTCGGCGGCGACCGCCGCGTCGTCGCGTTCAACGCGGGCGACGAGAGCGTTTTCCTGACGCTCTCCACCGACGCCGTGCCCGAGCCGCTCGCGCCCGTCTTCGTCTCCCGCGACGACGCCGGGCCGGTCCCGTCGCTGGTCGCCGCGCTGGAGGACGAGGGCGCGACCTACGGCCTCCGCGTGCCGCCGCGCACGACCGTCGTCTACCGCCCGGCCGAGCCGACGGACGTCCGCCCGCGCGGGCTCGACGAATAGATGCGCGCGCTGCTTCTCGCTGCGCTCCTGACGGCGTCGGCCCTGGGGACGGCGCCCGCCGCAGTCGCTCAAGCTGCGGCGCTTGAGCGCGACCCCGCGCCGGCGGTCAACGGGCTCGACCGGTCTTCCGCGGCCGGTCGTGCCTTTGCCGAGGGGTGGGACGCCTACACGCGCCTGGACCTAGCCGAGGCCGTCGATCGCTGGCGCGAGGCGGCCGACCTCGGCGAGGCGCCGGCCCTCCGCGCGTGGTTGGGCGAGGCCCTCCGCCGGTTGGGGCAGCAGGTCCAGGAAGAGGCCCTCGTCCGGGAGGGGGGCGGGGAGGCGCGGCGCGCGCTCGCGGCCGACGGGTGTAGCGCCCACGCCCACCTGGTCCTCGCCGACGCGTACAACGGCCAGTTTTTCGAATGGTCCGCCGCATCGGCGGACTCGACGGCCCTCCACCTCCAACGCGCCGCGGCCTGCGATCCCGACGACGGCAACGTCTGGATGGCCGTCTGGACCGAGGCCGTCCGCCTCGGCGACGCGGCCGCCGAGGCCGAGGCACTCGACCGGCTCCACGCAGTCGGCTTCTGGACGCCGCCCGTCCTCGCCTTCGCTCAGTGGACGCTTCGGAACGTCCCGGCCGACGCCATTCTCCTCACCAATGGCGACGCCGATACGGTCCCACTTCGCCTCGTGCAGGAGGTCGAGGGCCTGCGGCCGGATGTGGCCGTCGTCAACGTCCCGCTGCTGGACCTCCCCGAGGTCGCCCGGCGAACGGCCGCGGCCCACGGGCTCCCACTTCCAGACTCGGTCGAGGCGTCCGTCCCCCGGTACGACCCCCGCGGGAGCACCACGACACCGGACGGCCGGGTCTACTCGCTCCGCGACGCCGTGGTCGACGCCTGGTTGGCAGCGCACGCGGACGGAGCCCTCGGCCGCCCGCTCGTGGCCGCGATCACGATCGACCCCGAGGTGCTCGGCACCAAGACCGAGGTCGTCGATCACGCCGCGTTTCTCGCCCCGGCCCGGTCGCTCGGCTTCGACGCCGAGGCGGGGCGGGCCGCCGTCGCGGACCTCGACGGGGCGGCCTTCGCCGGCCCGCTCGTGAGCGCCGGGGACCGGAGCCCGGTCCGCCGGATGCTCCCGTTCGATCCGGCGGGGGTCGTGCTGTTTCAGGCGCTCCAGACGGCCGTCACGCTTGCCCAGGACGGCGACGCCGTCGGTGCCGAGGCCGTCTACGCCCAGGCCACCGCGTTCGCCGCCGGCGCCGGTCGCGCCGACGACCCGCTCGTCGCCATCGCCCGCGAGTGGATCGACGACGCGGTCTCTGCCCGGTGAGGAGCGCCGACTCTGCCCACCTCGGTCACGAGGCGGAGCGAGTGGGGGAGCGGACCGGCCGGATCGTTCGTACCGTCCATCTGCCCCTTCTGACCGCCATGCGTTCTCTCGTCTGCGCCCTGCTCTTCGCGACCGCCGTCGGCGGGTGCGCGGGGGCGTCCGGCCCGCCGCCCGAGGGCGAGCCCGTCGTCGTTCGGATCTGGCACCAGAAGGACGCCGCCGAGCGCCGGTTTCTCGACGACTGGGCCGCGGCCTACAACGCGAGCCAGGACACGGTCGTGGTCGAGACGCTCTACAAGGAGACCGAGGAGCTCCGCAACCACTACGTCTTCGCCGCGATCGGCGGGAAGGGGCCGGACCTCATTTTCGGCCCGGCCGACAACATGGGCACGCTCGGCATCACCGAGACGATCCGCCCGCTCGACGACCTCGTCGACCCCGACTTTCTGGCCGGGTTCAGCGACGACGGCCGCGTGACGTACGACGGGAAGCTGTACGGCCTCGCCGACCAGATCGGCAACCACCTCACGTTCGTCTACAACCCGGCGCTCCTGCCCGAGCCGCCCGAGACGCTCGACGCGCTGGCCGCCCTCGGGCGCACGCTCACGCGGGACACCGACGGCGACGGCGACGCCGACCAGTACGCCCTCGTCTGGAACTACACGGAGCCGTTCTTCTTCATCCCGTTCCTCACGTCGTTCGGCGGCTGGGTGATGGACGACGCCGGCAACCCGACGCTCGACACGCCCGAGACCGTCGCCGCCATCCAGTACGTCCTCGACCTCCGCGACCGCTACGGCGTGATCCCGCGCGAGGCCGACTACGAGACGGCCAAGGCCCTCTTCCGAGACGACTACGCGGCGGCCACGATCGACGGCCCGTGGTCGTGGGGGGGCTACCAGGACGCCGGCGTGGACGTCCAACTCGCGCCGCTCCCCCTCAACGAACAGACCGGCCTCCGCGCCCAGCCGATGGCCGCCGCCAAGGCGTACTCGCTCAACCCGGCCGTCCCCGACTGGAAGCTCCCCGCCGTCCTCGGCGTGCTCCAACTCCTGACCGGCGACGCGATCCAGGCCCAGATGGCACGAGAGCTCGCCACGATCCCCGTCCGCACGGCCGTCCGCCAGTCGGACGTGATGACGTCGAGCGAGACGCTGACGCAGAGCCTCGCCCAGATCGAGTACTCCCGCCCGATGCCGACGGCCCCGCAGATGCGCCAGATCTGGGACGCCATGCGCGGCCCGTACCAGCTCGTCATGAACGGCCAGGTCTCGGCAGAGGAGGGCGCCCGCCTCATGCAGGAGCAGGCCGAAAAGCGCATCGCCGACACGTTCCTGAACTAGGACAGGGGGAGGGCCGGAGGCCTGACGCGTCTCGCCCTTCCCCCTTCCCTCATGCCCCTCGCCCTCAGATGCTGAACGCCCCGAACGACGCGATGGGAGTCGAGACGGCGACGCTCGCCTCGGCGCCCCGGCGGGCGGGGTTGAGCGAGGCCGCGCGCCGCCGGTGGTTCCTCGCGGTCCTCCTCGGCCCGACGGCCGTGATCGTGCTGGCCGTGGTCGCCTTCCCGTTCGTCTACAACGTGGCGATCTCGTTCAGCAACATGAACATCTACACGCTGCGCGACTGGGAGCTCATCGGGCTCGACCAGTACGCGGCGGTCTTCCGGGAGCCCGCGTTCTGGAGCGTGTTCCTCAAGACGATCGTCTGGACCGTCGTGTGCGTGGCGTTCCACGTCGGGCTGGGGGTGCTGCTGGCCGTCCTGCTGCACCAGTCGTTCGTCAAGGGGAAGAGCGCGTGGCGGGTGCTCCTCATCATCCCGTGGGCCGTGCCCCAGTACATCACGGCGCTGACGTGGCGGGGCGAGTTCAACTTCGAGTTCGGCGCGGTGAACCTCCTGATCGAGGGGCTCGGCGGGAGCGCGATTTCTTGGTTGTCGGACCCGTTCACGGCGTTCGTCGCGGCCATCATCACGAACGTGTGGCTCGGCTTCCCGTTCATGATGGTGATCGCGCTCGGCGGGCTCCAGTCGATCCCGAGGGAGCTCTACGAGGCCGCCGAGGTCGACGGGGCCAGCGCCTGGACCCAGTTCCGGACGATCACGGCGCCGCTCCTCAGGCCGGTCATGATCCCGGCCGTCACGCTCGGGACCATCTGGACGTTCAACAACATCAACGTGGTGTGGCTGGTATCCAATGGCGGCGAGCCGAACGACCAGACGCACATCCTGGTCAGCTACGTCTACGAGGCCGCGTTCTAGATGTACCGGTTCGGGTGGGCGGCGGCCCTGTCGATGGTCATCTTCGCGGTCCTGTTCGTGTTCACGCAGGTCTTCCTGAACCGGACCCAGGCGACGGAGTCCGTGTATTAGCGCCCCGGCCCCCTCCGCATGGCCGCGTCCACATTCCAGTTCGGCGCCGAGAGCCGTCGTCTTCCTTCTAATTGAGTCATCCCCGCGTAGGCGGGGATCCATCCAGCCCTCCCGACTGCGTGCCCCGCCCCGGTTTCGTCTACATCCTCGCCAGCAAGCCAAACGGCACGCTCTACGTCGGATCGACGACCGACCTCGCGCGACGGATCAATGAGCATCGACGTGGGGAGGGCTCGACCTTCGTGGCCGAGCACAGCGTGACGCGATTAGTGTACGCAGAGCGGCACGACGCCGTCCGCGACGCGGTCGAGCGGGAGCGGCGGGTCAAGAAGTGGAACCGGGCCTGGAAGCTGCGGCTGATTCGCGAGCAGAACCCGACGTGGCGGGACCTGTCGGCCGACTTCGAGCGCCAGCCGGGCGAAGCGGTGCCGATTGGGGCACGCCGCATGGATCCCCGCCTGCGCGGGGATGACTCCCTAGAGGATGGGAGACAGACAGAAACACGGGACCCGGCCCGCCTCGACGGCCCGGTCACCGAGGCGGGCGGGGCGGAGTCCACGGTCCGTCGCCTGTGGTCCGTCGTCCCGACGCTGGTCGCCGCCCTGCTGGCCCTCGCGCTGGGCGCGTGCGGGGAGGAACCGGCGGAGTCGCAGCTCGCGAACGAGGGGCCGGAGGCCCTCGTGGCGCTGGCGGTCGAGGTGGCGGCGCCCGAGGACGGTGACTCGCTCGGGGCCGTCCGCTCGACGTTCCAGGCCGACGCGGCCGGCGCCGCGTGGTACGACGCGCTCGCGGCGCCCGGCCGGGACCCGGCCATGGGCCTCACCGTCGGCGGCCGGACCGCGCTCCACTCGTGGCGCGGGGGGGCCGACGCCGACTCGGTCGCCCTCGGGCCGGCCGACCGGGTCCGCGGGATCGCGCGGCCCGACGTCGCCGTCCGGTCTTACATGGAGCGCGACACGCTCGGCCTCGTGGCGAAGCTGCTCGCTCAGGTCCAGGGCGACCGGCCGTCGCGCCTCAGCGAGCGCGTGACGCTGCTCGACGGGACCGGCGACGGCCAGGCCGCGCTCCTCGTCGAGGTCGCCGACTCGGTCGGCGTCGTCGGCTTCCGCCCGGTCCGGAGCGAGCTCCGCGCGGCCGGCGAGTACCGCGTCCGGGACGTCGGCGGGGCCCTCGCGTTCGCCGCCGCCGCGGCCATCCCCACCGACACGCCCGTGACGCCGACGGGCCCGATCTGGACGGCCGTCGCGTCGGAGGGCGGCGAGGTCCGCTCGACGAGCGCCGCTGCCGACGTGCCCGAGGGCGGGCGCGACCAGGCGTTCCGGCTCGGCGAGGTCACGCTCCAGACGCCCGGCGCGCTCGCCGTCGCCACCGGCGCCACGGCCGAGGCCGCCGCCGCCGCCGCCCGCCTCGCCCTCCGCAACGGCGCCGCCCGGCGGGAGGCCCGCAGCCAGCGGCTCGCCGAGGTCGTCGAGGGCGTCGTGTTCGACACCGAGGACGAGACGATGGACGTCGCGATGCGGTGGGCGACGGCGACGCTCGCCTCGCTCGTCGTCCGCGACTCGGCGCGCGTGTCGGTGTTGCCCGGCCTGCCCGGCGCTGAGCCCGCGACCTACCCGACGGCCGCCCGCCTCGTGGGCGCGCTCTTGGACACGGGCCAGTGGGAGACCGCCCGCGCCTTCCTCACGACCTACGGCGACGCCCAGGTGTTCGACCGGCGGTTCGACCTGCTCGGCCGCGCGCCCGACCTCGTCCGCCTTGGCGACGACGCGGAGGACAACGAGGACGTGTTCGCGACCGCCGACGGGACGCCGCTCTTCCTCGCCGCCGCCGGCGACTACGTCCGCACGACGGGCGACCGGTCGCTCGTCTCGGGCGGCCCGAACTTCTGGTTCAAGACGGTCTTCGCCCTCCGAGGCATCTACGAGCCCGACACCCGCAACGGCTCGGCGATGGACACGCTCGGCTTCCTCGTCGCGCGGGGACCGCGGGGGACGTGGCTCGAGGGCGACCCCGAGCGAGGCGGGATCGAGCGGCGCGGCGCCATCGCGGAGGGCCAGGGCGCGCTCTATCGGTCGCTCCGCACCGCGACCCAGTTCGCCCGGATCATGGGCGTCTCGCAGCGGTCGTCAGCCACGTGGTACGCCGACACGGCGGCCGTCCTCCTGCGCGACTTCGACCGGCGGTTCGTGCGCGACGGCCTCGTGGCCGACCGGGTCGAGATCGGCCGGCCGGCCGCGGACCTCCGACCCGGCGGGCTCCTCGCGCTCGCCGAGCTCGACGGGCTCCCGGCCGAGGCCCGCGCGCAGTACGCCCGCGCGCTCGCCGAGCGGCTCGTCTTCCCCTACGGCGTCGCGTCGCTGGCCCAGACCGACTCGACGTTCCACCCCTTCCTAGAGGCCCCCGAGTTCTACACGCCCGAGTCGGCCCGGACGAACGGGGCGGTGTGGACGTGGCTCGCGGGCCCGGTCGCGACGCTGATGGCCGAGACGGGCGGCGCGGCGCCGGCCGCCGCGCTCGTTCAGTCGCAGGCCGAGCTCCTGCTCGACGCCGGGGCCGTCGGGGCGATCCCGGAGCTCGTCGCGGGTCACCCCCGCTCGGCCGAGGGGGCGCCCGAGGTGGGCGGGGCGCCGGTCAACCCGTGGAGCCTCGCCGGCTTTATCGAGGGGACGATGAAGGGGCTCGTGGGCGTCCGCTACCCCAGCGCCGACACGCTCCTGCTGGCCCCCCGGCTGCCCGAGGCGTGGGGCCAGACGACCGTCCGCTTCCGCCTCGGCGAGGGCGCCGTGTCGCTCCGTCTGTCGTCCGGCGCCGACGGCGTCGAGGCGGCCGTCGAGCCGTCCGGGAGCTTGCCCGAGACGGCCACGCTCGTCCTCGAGGGCGGCGGCCGGCGCGTGGCCGTCCCGCTCGCCAGCGTCCAGGGCGACACGCTCGTGACGCCGCGCGAGGCGTTCACCGTCGCCGTCACCAGCGGCGGCGCGACCGTCGACGGGGAGGACGCGCCGTCGACGGCCGTCGCGACCCCGTCCGGCGCGTGGGACGGGTTCGCCTTCGCCGAGCCCGACCTCCGCGACGAGTACCCCGTGATGCGGGCCGTCGAGAGCCAGCGCGCGCTCGGCGACGACCAGATCCTCCGCGACAACCCGTCGGCGTCGGTCGCGCTTACCCAGACCGACCCGCAGGGCGACGACTGGGGGGCCACGAGCACGTTCACCTACCCCGAGGGCGTCGAGGCCGGCGTGCTCGACGCGACCTACATGGAGGTCGCCCGCGACGACTCGACGACATACTTCCGGGCCGAGTTCGTCGGCCTCGCCGACCCCGGACAGACGATGGTCGCCATCGCCATCGACACGGAGGAGGGCGGGGCCCAGACGGTCGGGCGCGGGGCCGACTACGACTTTCCCGAGGACGGGGGCTACGAGTACGTCATCTTCGTCGGCGACGGGCTGCTGGCGCTCGACGCCGCCGGCCGCGAGGTCGGGCGGCTCGGCTCCGGGTCGGCGTTCGATCCCGAGACGGGCGCGCTCCAGTTCGCCCTCCCGAACTTCGTCGTCCCGTCGCTCGGTCGCGCGCGCGTGACGATGCTCGTCGGCGCGCTCGAGTCGGACGGCGGCGTCGGGAGCTTCCGGCGCGTCGAGCGCGAGGCCTCCGAGGAGACCGGCGGCGGCCGCGTCGACACCCGCTCGCCCAACGTCTACGACGTCGTCGTGGGCCGCTCCCGCTAGCCATGAAGACCGTCCTGTCCCGCGTCGGCTCGTACGCGACGCTGGCCCTGTTCGTCTTTATCGCGGTCTTCCCGATCTCGCGGATCCTGACGATCTCGCTGCGGCCGAGCGACCAGCTCCTGTCGCGCTCGCTCGCCGTCATCCCCGACGGCGCGACGCTGGACAACTACCGCCAGCTCCTCACGGAGACGCCGTTCCTGCGCTGGCTGGGCAACAGCCTGCTCGTGGCGGGCGTCGTAACGATCACGGGCGTGGCGCTGGCGAGCACGGCCGGCTACGCGCTCAGCCGGCACCGCTTCACGGGGCGGAAGGCGGCGCTCAGCGGCATCCTCGTGACCCAGATGTTCCCCGCGACGATGCTCCTGCTGCCGCTCTACATCGTCCTCATCGAGCTGGGCCTGATCAACTCGTACATCGGCATCGTCATCATCTACTCGGCGACGGCGCTGCCCTTCTGCGTGTGGCAGATGAAGGGGTACTACGACACGATCCCGGCGTCGCTCGAGGAGGCCGCGCGGATCGACGGGGCCACGCCGTGGCAGGCGTTCTACAAGGTGATCCTGCCGCTCGCGGCGCCGGCCCTCGTGATCACGGCGCTGTTCTCGTTCATGAGCGCGTGGAACGAGTACGTCGTGGCCGCGGTGGTCCTCCAGGAGGTCGAGATGTTCACGATGCCGGTCGGGCTGAAGCTGTTCCAGGGGTCGATGTCGTCGCAGTGGGGGCTCTACGCGGCCGGCTCGCTCCTCGTGTCGCTCCCGGTGATCGCGCTGTTCCTGGTCCTCAGCCGGTACCTCATCTCGGGCCTCACGCTGGGCGCCGTCAAGGGCTGAGCCCGGCCGCCTCGGCGCCGAGGCGGGCCGGGTCACCAGCGCTTCGGCGTGGGCAGCAGGCCAAGGATCGCGAACGCCGCGTGGTAGACGGCCGAGAGGCCGTCGAGGACGGGCTGCCAGAGGCGGACGTCGGGCTCGTCGCCCAGCCCGCCGAGCACGTCGCCGACCACGGACCGCTGGAGGAGGAGCTTGCCGGCGAGCAGGCCCCAGCCGTAGGGCACGCCCGCGGCGAGGTGGAGGAGCGGGGCGCCGAGCCACAGCGCGTAGTTGGCCGCGTGGAACAGGCCGAGCCCGACGAGCACCCCGGCCGGGTAGTGCGCCCCCGCGCTCGCGTGCCGCCGCTTCTGGCGCCAGAACGCGCTGAGGTCGGCCGGGGCGGGGGAGGGGACCGCCGCCCGCCGGTCCCACACGTAGCGGACGGGCGCCGCGTCGCGCCGCGCGACTTCCTGAACGAGGAGGTCGTCGTCGCCGGAGAGCGACCGGGCCGAGTGCTCGAACCCGCCGAGCTGCTCGAGCAGCGCGCGGGGATACGACAGGTTCCGCCCGACGGCGTGCCACGGAGTCTTCCACCCGACGCTGGCCGCCGCGAGGGCCGCCGTCTGGACCGTCTCGTAGCGCGCGAACCGGTTCAACCAGCCCGGCTCCCGCACGAGCGGCCCGTACCCGATGAGCACCGCCCCATCGTCGGTCGGTCTGGCGTCGGCTCCCTCCGCCGGACTGCGTCGACCTGACGGTTCGGGGTGGACAGCCTCGACCGTTGCGAAGCGGGCGAGCGTCGCCAGCCACTCGGGGCCGGGCCGGCCGTCGGCGTCGGTGAAGGCGAGGCGGGCGTGGGCGGCGGCCTCGGCCCCGCGCTCGAGCGCGTGCTTTTTGGGGGGAAGGCCCGCCGCCTCGGGCGCGCCCGCGGCGACGCGGACGAGCCGGAGCGGGACCGGGAAGTCCTGCGTCCGCCACCCGACGAGCGACGCCGTCCGGTCCGCTGATCGGTCGTCGACGACGACGACCTCGAACGGCCGGTGCGTCTGGGCCGCCAGGGCGTCGAGGAGCGCCGGCAGCCGCTCGGCCTCGTCACGCGCCGCGACCACGACGCTGATCGGCAGGCCCGGCGCGGCCTCCTCTGCCTCGGTCCCGAGGCGGGCGGGCTCGGACACCAACCCCGCCTGGCCATCGTCCTTCGGCCCCGGTCCCATGGTGCCCGCCTGGTAGCGTGCGGCCAGCTTTGCGAGGACCGGGTCCGGCTCGGGCTCGACGCCGGCCGCCTCGCGGGCGCGACGGATACCGGCACCGACCCACGCCCAGCCGAGGCACTGGACCACGAAGGACGCGACGAGAACGAACAACCAGGCGGTCGAGGAGGCCAGCACAGACAGGGGAGACGAGGGGCCGGGAAGATCGGTCCACCCGGTATCTTGCGCGCCCGGCCGTCCCGCTCATGCCCCCGCCC
>JAAXJP010000394.1 GCA_012269805.1 Rubrivirga sp. | reverse complement strand
GGCCGAGGGCGTGGGGGCGGGAGACGAGGATGTCGGGCATGGCGGCGGCGAGAGAGGGGGCGTACGCGAACTCTGTCGTGACGGTTCGTCGGGGGCGGCGGGGGATCCCCTGAGTCCCCCGCGGTGGCGCATCGCGCGGAGGCGTCGGAGCTTGTGCTCGCCCTCTCACCGACTACTCGATGATCGACTCGTTTCTCGGCCGAACGCCCGCTCTCGGCGACGACATCTACGTGTCCGAGACGGCCGCCGTCATTGGCGACGTGACGCTGGCCGACGACGCCAGCGTCTGGTTCGGTGCCTCGCTCCGTGGCGACGTCCACTGGATCCGCATCGGCGCTGGCTCCAACGTCCAGGACAACGCGACCGTCCACGTGTCTCGTGGGACGCACCCCTGCGACGTCGGCGCCGGCGTGACGATCGGGCACAACGCCGTCGTCCACGGCTGCACGATCCACGACGACGTCCTGGTCGGGATGGGGGCCGTGGTCCTCGACGGTGCCGAGGTCGGGGCCGGCTCGCTGATCGGGGCCGGCGCGCTCGTCACGGGCGGGACCGAGATTCCCCCTCGGTCCCTCGTGCTCGGCTCCCCGGCCCGGGTGGTCCGCGCGCTCACCGAGGCGGAGGTGGAGCGGAATCGGGCCAACGCCGTCCACTACGTCCGGATGGCCCGGATGTACCGAGGCGTCGACCGGCCGACGGAGAACCCGTTCTACGAGGCGCGTCCGGGACCGGGCGGAGCCCCGGACCCGTCCTAGGCGCTAGCCGCGCTTGGCCAGCTGGCGCATCTCGTCGTGGTCGGTGGCCTTGCCGATCACGACCGTGTAGTGCTCCCCGTCGGCGTCGTTGTCGCGGGCCGAGGCCATTTTGACGTCGTCGCCGAAGTTCCGCTTTACGCCCTGGTAGATCCCGAGCTTCGAGCTCTTCTCGAGCGACCGGAGGACAAGGAAGTCGCCGTCCTTGAGGTCGGCGATGCTCTCGTAGACGGGGGTGTACTTCGAGGATCGGGAGCCCCGCTGGCGGGACTTCTTCAGAATGGTCGCCGCTTCCTTTTTGTCGACGACGTCCATGTCGAACTTTGGTGCCTTCGTTGATTTGGCCATGCTGATGGGTGGTATGTGTGTGGTGGTGGAGATGACAGGTCAGTCTGTCAAGCGGGGGTTATAGGTCGGAGGGTGAAATCGGGTCCCATGTGAACAGAAATGAATGCGAAGAGGGGAAGACTTGACAGAAGGCGATCGCACAGCGCCTTTCGTCGGCGCCATCTGAGTGCGTTCAGGCTCCAAAAACGTCCATCCGGAGAGGCGTCTGGTCGTTCCACAGTCGTTCGACGACGGGTGGGGATGGACGGCTCGATCCTTGAGACAACGGTTCCCGTCGATCCACACTCCGCCATGACCCCCACCCGACTCCGCCTGATGGCCGTGATCGGGGTCGCGTGCCTCGCCTCATCGGTCTTCCTCGTGAAGGCCCACCCGGCGCCGCGCCACGCGATCCTCGACTCGATCTACAACTAGCCCACGGAGGATCGTCCTCGGTTCTGGCGGCGTCTCCGTACGTGCGGGGCTGGGGGGCGTGCGTTCCCCGGCCATCGGCTAGATTGGCGAGGTGAGGCCCCGTAACCCCCGCCCGTCCGGGCCGTAGCGGGGACACTCCCCCCGCACCGATGTCGACCCTCTACTGGTCCTGCCTTGTCGGCGGTTTCGCCGTGACCCTCATCCTCCTGGTGGTGGGTGAGGTCTTGGAGGCGGCCCTGGACGCCCTCGACGGCGCGCTCGAGGCCCTCGACCTCGGCGACGCGTTCGACCCGCTCTCGGCGGTCGCGGGGGTGACGCTGTTCGGCGGGGCCGGCGTGCTGCTGGACACCTACGCCGGCCTCGACACCGCGCCCGAGGCGGTCATCGCCGGGCTCGTCGGCCTGGTCGGCGCCGTGGCGCTCCACGTGGTCTACGTCAAGCCGATGCGCCAGAGCGAGAACTCGACGGGGTTCTCCGTTCGCGAGTACGCCGGCAAGACGGGCGAGCTGACGACCGGCGTGCCCGAGGGCGGGTTCGGCGAGGTCGTCGTCCGCATGGGCGCGAGCACCACGTTCCAGACCGCGGCGTCGTTTTCGGGCCACGCGATCCCCACGGGCACGCGCGTCGTGGTGGTCGAAGTCGGACCTCAGGGCGTCCTGCGCGTGGCGCCCCTCGACACGGACGACCTCGCGGGCTCGCCCGAGCAGGCGGCCGTCCCGCCGCGGCTCCAAACGCGCGCCTAGACACACCCACTCAGCCCCCATCCCCATGCTCGAGATCCTCGGAACCGGCGGCATCGTCGCCGTCGTCGTGATCGCGACGGTCGTCTTCATCGTCCTGCTGGTCGCCAGCCGCTACAAGACGGTGTCGCCCGACGAAGCCATGATCATCACGGGCGCCGCGCTCGGGGGCAAAAACGTGCTCACGGACGAGAGCGCGCGGAAGGTCAAGATCGTCCGCGGCGGCGGCGCGTTCATCGTGCCGATCGTCCAGCAGCGCGAGCACCTCTCGCTCCTGTCCCACAAGCTCGACGTGACCACGCCCGAGGTGTACACGTCCGAGGGCGTCCCCGTGCTCACCGACGGCGTGGCCGTGATCAAGGTGGGGTCGTCGGTCGAGGACGTGGCGACGGCCGCCGAGCAGTTCCTCGGCAAGCCCGACGAGGCGCTCCGGGCGGAGGCCCGCGAAGTGCTCGAGGGGCACCTCCGGGCCATCCTCGGCACGCTCACCGTCGAGGAGGTCTACCGCAACCGCGACAAGTTCGCCCAGGAGGTCCAGT
>JAAXJP010000472.1:4857-11307 GCA_012269805.1 Rubrivirga sp. | reverse complement strand
GAGGAGGCGCCGGCCGACGCCTGACCCCGCCCGCCTCGGCGCCGCGGCGGGGGGAGGCCGCGCGGCGGTCTCCGCCCGCTGTCATCCTGAGCGGAGCGAAGGATCTCGCGCCAATCGACCGGTCCGCTCGTCGCGAGCGCCGCGCTGGCTGATAGGAGATCCTTCGCCACTACGTTCCTCAGGATGACAGGGGGAAGGATGGTGAAGCAGTACTGGGTCTACATCCTCGCGAGTCGGTCGCGGCGGCTCTACACGGGCGTGACCAACGACCTCCGCCGCCGTCTCGCCGAGCACCGGGCTGGGAAGGGAAGTGCGTTTGCTGCGCGGTACCACATCAACCGGCTCGTTGACTTCGAGGAGCACCCGGATGCCCGTGACGCCATCCGCCGCGAGAAAGAGATCAAAGGGTGGACGCGCGAGAAGAAGCTCCGGCTGGTCGAGCAGGGCAACGTCGGCTGGCTCGACCTCGCGCCAGGCGATACTTGACCCCGCTCGCCTCGGCCTCGAGGCCGAGGGAGTCAGTATGACGGCGCGGGAGTTGCGGCCGGCGCCTCGGCGGACGGCCGGCCGAACGCCTCGCCGCCACCCCCGACGGCACGGACCTCGTAGCGCCGTGCGGCCTCGCCCGCCTCGGCGTCGACCCAGGCGGAGGCGGTGCCGGGGAGCGTGGCGACGAGCGCGCCGTCGCGGAGCACGCGGTAGGCCTCGGGCGCATTCGCCCACGGCGCCGAGCCGACGCGCCGGTCCCACCGCAGGGCGACGGCCTCGGCTGAGAGGCGCTCCGCCACGAAGCTGGCGGGCGGCACCGGCCGGAGCGTCGCCGAGGCGGTGGAGGGCGCGGTGTCGGGCGCGGCGACCTCGTCGCACGCCGGCCACGCGGGGCACAGGAAAAAGCCGAATGCGCCATCGATGGACGGCGCCAGCGCGGCGGGCTGAGACCGGCGGAAGGCGTCGACCACCTCGTCGATCCCCACCTCGTCGAAGACCGCGGTCCGCGGGAGGCGGACGGCCTCGAAGACCGCGAGCCCACCCGCGACGTCGTCGTTGTCGCCGGCGAGGCTGCTGAGGTCGGGGCCCTCGTACTCGAACGGCGACGGCTCGGCGACGTCGTAGAGGCTCCACAAGAGCGCGCCGATGGCCGAGTAGTCGGGGCGCGACGTGCCGTAGGCGATGTTCCGGTAGCGCCGCCCCTCGCCGACAAGGTGCGTGAACGGCGCCCGTTCGGGGTTCGACGGCGCGAGGTCGACGTCGCCGTGGGCCGCCGCGGCCCAGGCGCGGACGGCGAACGAGAAGAAGATGGCCCAGCCTTCGCGGAGGTTGCGGTTGCGGAGCGTATAGCGGAGCGGGCTCGCGCCCCACATCTGGAACGTCGTGTAGTGGCCGTACTCGTGGGCCACGAGCGTCGGCGTGATGCCGCGCGCCGCGTTGAGCTCGATCTCGTGGCCGCCGAGCGCGAGCACGTCGGGGTCGAGGGCCTGGAACACGAACCCGCCGCCCTGGCTGAGCTCGACCCGGACCTGCGGGAGCTCGAAAGGGACGTCGCCGTCGTAGCGCGCCTCGACGAACGCGCGCGACAGCTCCGCCCAGCGGACCGTGACGCCGACCTCGCGCCGCACCTCCGCCCTCAGGTCCTCCGCCACAACCGGCCCGGCGGCCGGCAGCGGGACGCGGATCGCGTCCGCCAGCGGGAGGACGGTCACGGCGCCTTCGCCGGAGCCGATCCGACGCGACCCACGCGGGACGGGCACGAGGCGGACCGTCCGCGTCGCGGTCTCGGGCACGACGGCGATCTCGTCGTAGGCCGACAGGTCGAGCGACGTGGCGAGGGCGAACCGGAAGCGGCCGTCCTCGCCGAGCACGTCGAACTGGCGGTGGCGGCGGTCGGGGCCGGGCGGGGCGGTGGCGCCGTCCCACCCCGAGCCGTCGGCCCGTCGGAACAGGAGGCGGACGCGGAGGCCGTAGACGCCGCGCGCCGGCCGGGCACCGGTGCCCGTCACGAACCGGCCGGAGAGGCGGATCGTCCGCGCCGCCGGCGGCGCGACCCCCGCGTCCCTCTCCGCCTGACGGCGTCGACCTGGCGGTTCGGCGCCGAGGCCGGCACACCCGGCGAGCGCCACCGCGCCAGCGACGACGCCAGTCAGCAGCAGGAGGGCAGAGAGCGGACGAGGCATGAGGGAGGGGCGGAGTCTCGGCCGGGCGTGAACCGCGACGCGCCACGCTTCGTGTGGGGCGCTCACCCGCGCCCCCATGATCGCACGCCGCCGCCCGGACGCGGCCGACCTCCGCGGCGAGGTCGGCTTCGGCACGCTCCTCCGTACCAACCGCGACGTCCGCTGGCTGTGGGGCGGGACGGTCATCTCGCTCTTCGGCGACTGGTTCAACACGCTCGCGCTGTACCGGCTCGTCCTGGACCTGACCGGCTCCGAGACCGCGCTCGGCGGCGTGTTCCTGACCAAGCTCCTCCCGCTCGCGCTCGCGTCGCCCATCGCGGGCGTGCTGGCCGACCGACTCGACCGGCGGAAGCTCATGATCGGGGCCGACCTCGTGCGGGCGGTGCTCGTGCTCGGCTTCCTGTTCGTCCGCGAGGCCGAGGACCTGTGGTTGCTCTACGTGCTGGCCGCCGCCCAGATCGCCGTGAGCGCCGCGTTCACGCCGGCCCGCAACGCCGTCCTCCCGCTCATTACCAAGAAGGGCGAGCTCCTGACGGCCAACGCGCTGCTCGCCGCGACGTGGTCGGTGATGCTCGCCCTTGGGGCCGCGGCCGGCGGGCCGGCCGTCGACGCGTTCGGGACCGACGTCGTGTTCTGGCTCGACGCGGGAACGTACCTCGTCAGCGCCGTCTTTATCGCGGGCATCCGGCTGCCGGCGCGCGAGGTCGAGGTCGACGTCGGCGGGGCGGTCCGGGCCGGGCTCCGGCGGATCGCCGAGGGCTGGCGCTACGTCCGGACGCGGCCTCCGGTCCGGCGGATCGTCGGGGCGAAGGCGGCGTGGGGCATCGGCGGCGGCGGGCTCGTGTTCGCCCTCGCGCTCCTCGGCGACCAGCTGTTCCCATCGGCCGGGACGACCGGGATCGGCGTCCTCTTCGCCGCGCGGGGGCTGGGCACCGGCATCGGGCCGATCGTCGCGCGGACCGTCTTCCGCGACGCCCGGCGGTGGCCCCTCGTCCTCGCCGGGTGCATCGTGGTGAGCGGGCTCGGCTACCTCGGCGTCGCCGCCGCGGCCGACTGGCGGTGGCTCGTGGCCGGCCTCGTCGTGTTCGCCCACGCCGCCAGCGGCGCCAACTGGGTCCTCTCGACGACGCTGCTGCAGGAGCGGGCGGACGACGCCGTCCTCGGCCGCGTCGTCGCGACGGACTGGCTCTTGGTGACGCTCGTCGACAGCGTGACCATCGTCGTCGCGAGCCAACTCCTGGAGGCCGGCGTCGGGCTCGTCACGCTGATCGCAGCACTGGGGACGATCCAGGTCGTCACGGGGTTCGTGTACGGCGCGCTCGTCGTCCCGGCCGAGCGCCGGGACCGCGCCGGGTAGCCCGGCCTCGGTGCCGAAACGGACGACCGGGGAGTCCGGGCCGATTCTTACGCCCGCGCCGTCCCCGCCGATACCTCCGGTATGGCCCCTGCCGCTCCCCCCGCGACCCCGCTCGCCGACCGCATCGACGCGGCCGAGGCCGCGCTCCGCAACGCGGCGCTCTCGCATCCCAACGCGCTCGAACTGATGGAGGTCGGGGTCGCCCGCCTCGGCGAGGCGCTCGACGCCGACGTGGCCGTCGCCCTCGTCGGCGAGGCCCAGTCGGCCGCGTTCGTCCGCTGCGCGGCGTGGCCGCCGGGCGCGACGCCGGACCTGGTCGAGGGCGAGGGGCCCCATGCCGCCGCGCTCCGCCAGGGCGAGCCCGTCGCCGTCGCGGGCGGGCCGCTCGCGGAAGGCCTCGGCTGGCCCCACGCGCTCGCTGTGCCCGTCGCGGGGTCGGTCCCCGGCGCGTTCGTCCTCGCTGCCGCCGCGCCGTGGGCCCCCGCCGACGTCGCCGCCGCCGCCCGCCTCGGTCTGCTCTTCAGCACGCTCTGGGCTTGGGTCGAGTCCGAGGCCCGCTTCCAGCGGACCGTCGCCGACCTCGACGACGCGCTCTTCACGTTCGGCCACGACGCCGCCGGCCGTCGGGCCTACGTCTTCGTCACGCCCCAGGCCGAGGCGCTCACCGGCCTCGACCCCGACGTCCTCCTCGCCGGCGACGCCGACTGGGCCGATCTCGTGGTCGAGGAGGACCGCGCCGCGTTCGCCGCCCACGACGCGCGCCTCCAGATGGGCGAGCCGTCGCACGTCGAGGTCCGCCTCCGGCTCGACGACGGCGACGTCGTCTGGATCGCCGAGCGCGCCACGCCGAGCCTCGACGCCGCGGGGCGCCCCGTCGCAGGCGGCCTCCTCGCCGACGTTACGGCCCGGAAGGAGGCCGAGGCCCAGCTCGACCGCGCCCGCCGGATCGCCGAGCGCGCCGCCCAGACGCGGATGTCGTTCCTCCGCATGATGAGCCACGAGCTCCGCACGCCGCTCGGCGCCATCCGCGGGTTCTCGGACCTCCTCGTCGAGGAGACCGCCGACCTCCCCGACGCGCCGCCCGAGGTGGCCGAGTTCGCCGGCACGATCCGCGACGCGTCCGACCGCGCGCTCCGCCTCGTCTCCGACCTCCTCGACCTCTCGCGGCTCGAGACCGGCGCGCTCGACCTCGCCCGCCAGCCCGTCGACCTCGGCGCCGTCGCCCGCACGATCGCGGCCCGCTACGCGCCGACGGCCGAGGCCAAGGGCGTCACGCTCGGCGTCCTCACCCCGGCCGACGCCGTCCTCGTCGAGGCCGACCCGTCTCGCCTCGACCAGATCGTGGACCAACTCGTCTCCAACGCGACCCGGTTCACGGACGTCGGCCGGATCGACGTCCGCCTCGCCGTCGACGACAGGCGGGCCCGCCTGAGCGTCGCGGACACGGGCGTCGGCATCGCCGACGACGTGCTGGAGGCGGTCTTCGAGCCGTTCGTGCAGGAGGACGCGCGGGTCAACCGCGATTACGGCGGGACCGGGCTCGGCCTCGCCATCGCCAGCCGCCTCGCCCGCCAGATGGGCGGCCGCCTCGCGGCCCGGAGCGCCAAAGACGAGGGGTCGACGTTCACGCTCACGCTCCCGCTCGCATGAGCGATAGGGACGGAGCGACGAGTAGGTGCCCGTCAGCCCTTACTCGTCCCCCATCGCCCGCGCAGCGTTCTCCATGTTGCGGAGGAAGCCCTCGTACTTCGTCCGCTTGACGGGACTCCGTCGGAACCGCTCGCGCCACGCCTCGATGTCGATCTCGGCCCACTCGCGGGCCGGCGTGTCGGTCACGCCGGGGCGGGGCAGGAAGCGCGCGTCGCGCGTCGGCTGGGAAAACTTGGTCCACGGGCACACGTCCTGGCAGATGTCGCACCCGAAGGCCCACGTGCCGAACTCCGAGGCGAGGTCCTCCGGCAGGTCGGGGCCGCGGTGCTCGATGGTCCAGTACGAGATGCAGCGGCTCCCGTCGATCTGGTAGGGGGCGTCGAGGGCGCCGGTCGGGCAGGCGTCGAGGCAGCGCGTGCAGCTCCCGCAGTGGTCGGCGCGGAAGGGCGCGTCGGGTTCGAGCGGGACGTCGACGATGAGCTCGCCGAGGAAGACGAACGAGCCGTGCGTGCGGGTGAGGAGGTTCGTGTTCTTGCCCTGCCACCCGAGGCCGGCCCGCTGCGCCCACGCCTTGTCGAGCACCGGTGCCGAGTCGACGAACGCGCGGCCTCCGACGCCGCCGGCCTCGCGGTCGAGCCAGTCGAACAGCTCGGCCAGCTTCTCCTTGAGCACGTCGTGGTAGTCGTCGCCCCAGGCGTAGCGGCTGATCTTGGCCGCCTCGGGTCCGCCGCCGCCCGGCCGGCGATGGGGCTGGAAGTAGCTCACGAACACCGACACGACCGACTCCGCGCCCGGCACCAACTCGCGCGGATCGACGCGCTTGTCGAAGTTCCGCTCCATCCACGTCATGGCACCGTCGGAGCCGCCGTGGCGGCCCTCCATGAGCCACGTCTCCAGCCGCCGCGCCTCCGTGTCGAGCTTCTCGGCCTTGGCGATCCCGACGCCGTCGAATCCGATCCGTCGGGCCTCGGCCTTGAGGTCGCGGGCGAGTCGGGCGGGGTCGTAGCCGGGCACGGGGGAGAGGTGCGAAGGTGAGGGCGGGCGGAGGGAACTCCATCCTACACCAAGGTCGCCTCCGCGCCTCGTCTCGTAACGTCCGCGCCTAGCGCGCCGGCCCCGAGCGCGCCGGCCCCGAGCGCGGCGAGGGTCCTGCGGAGCTGGGCGTCGTGGTGGCGGTGGTGGCCGAGGAGGAACGCCAGCGCGTCCTCGTACAGGAACGGCCCGGCGATGGGGTGATCGAACGCGACGGCATCGAGGCGCGGCGACGCGGCC
>JAAXJP010000472.1:3930-4847 GCA_012269805.1 Rubrivirga sp. | reverse complement strand
TCGGCAGGCGCAGGCCGGCGTAGCCCATCACCCGGCCGGAGGAGCCGGCGACGCGGCCCGCCACCCGGAGCGGAGCGCGCGCCACCGCTCGCGGACCTCCGGCCACCGCGGCGCCGCCGACGGCATGACGTACCGGGCCGAGGCCGGGCCTTTGATCCGGAGCGGCAGGGCCAGGACGCCCCGGATCCCGCCGCTCCGCGCGCCCGAGGTGGCCCGGGCGAGCGCCGAGGCAGGCGGGCCATCGGCCCGGAGGCCGCCGTCGATCAGGACGAGGTGCTCGGCGAGCTGCGCGAGCGACCACGTGCCCGGCGCGGGGGCGGTGTGGACGACGGCCTCGGGGAGTGCGTCGAGGCGGGCGGTGACCGCGGCTCGGTGGGCGTCGAGCGCGTCGAGGAGGCGGAGGGCGCGCGGCGTCATCGGAGAGCGGGGATCGGGGAGGAGTCGGCCGTCGGGGCGAGCGACCAGACGACGGCGCCGCAGACGGCGACGGTGCTGTTCTTGAGCACGCCCGCGAGCGGGTCGAGCAGCGTCGACGGGTCGGTCCAGACCACGCCGAGCGTGATCGCCGCCATGGCCGCCGTCGTGACCGCCACCGCCAGCCGCTCGCGGTAGCCGATGAGCAGGACGACGCCCGCGACCCCCTCCAGCACGCCGATGGCGACCAGCGTCGCCTCGGGCGAGCCGACCCACAGGCCGGAGTCGGCGACGATCGCGAGCTCGCCGGGGTCGCGGAGCCAGAGCTTGAGGCCGAGGCCCTCGCCGAGCCACACCAGCGCGAGCGAGAGGCGGGCGGCGCGGCGGAGGGCGAGGGGCGTCATGGCTCCGATTTTCAGTGATGATTGAAAATTACGAGGGTCGTCTCCGGGAGTTTCACCGCCGCCGGGCCGGAACCGATGCCTCGCCGAACCCGCTCAACC
>JAAXJP010000472.1:0-3920 GCA_012269805.1 Rubrivirga sp. | reverse complement strand
CGCCGACCTCGCGCTCTGCCCATGCACGTCCTCCTCACCGGCGCCACCGGCTACGTCGGCCGCTACGTCCTCGATGCGCTCCTCCGCCACGGCCACACGGTCCGCGCGCTCGTCCGCAGCGGCGGCGACGGGTTGGCGGCGCGTGAGGGCGTGGACGTCCACCACGGCGACATCACCGAGCCCGCCTCGTTCGGCCACGCGTTCCAGAACATCGACGCCGTCGTCCACCTCGTCGGCATCATCGATGAGCACCCCTCGAAGGGCGTCACGTTCGAGCGGATCCACGTGGACGGGACGCGGAACGTGGTCGAGGCGGCGCGCGCGGCGGGCGTCGGGCGGTTCGTCCACATGAGCGCCAACGGGGCGCGGCCCGACGGCGTGAGTGCCTACCAGACGACGAAGTGGGCGGCCGAGGAGATCGTCCGCGGCGCCGGGTTCGAGCACTGGGTCATCTTCCGCCCATCGACGCTCTTCGGCGACCCGGGCGAGGACAACCCGGAGTTCGCCAAGCGGCTGTGGGAGACGCTCGTCAAGCCGTTTCCCGTCCTGCCCGTCTTTGGCGACGGACAGTACGAGCTCCAGCCGGTCCACGTCGCGGCCTGCGCCGAGGCGTTCGCGCAGGCCATCGGCCGGGAGGCGTCGAACGGCGTCGCGTACTGCGTGGCCGGCGAGGAGCGGATCTCGTACCGCGAGGCGCTCCGGCGGATCGCCCGCGGTGGCGGCGTCCGCCCGAAGCCGACGGCGCCGGTCCCGCTCCCGCTCGCGCGGCTCGGCGTCAACACGCTCGGGAAGGCCGGGCTGCTGCCGATCTCGCCGGCCCAGTTCGAGATGCTCGTCGAGGGCAACACGTGCGACGCTGGGGCCTTCTTCGCCGACTTCGGCGTGGACTCGCCGCCGTTCGACGTCCCGGCGCTCGACTACCTCCGCCAGTACTAGCCGCGCCCCGGTGGCCCCACGGAGCGACCGAGGCGGGCCGTGGGGAACGCGAGAGGGGCACACCGACCCGTGCCGGTGTGCCCCGAGAGGTGCGATCAGGGAACGCGCGCTAGCGGATCCGGAGCGCGTCGGCGATGACGACGTAGCCGGAGCCGGTCCAGCGGGAGAGGACCACCTTGTTCCAGCCCGACGTGAAGCTGTACGTGCCGAGCGTGTTCCACTTGCCGCCGTTCGACTGCATGTTCACGTACTTCGTCGCGAGCTGCGAGCCCGACGCGTTGTACACGATGAACGGCGCGCTCGGCGAGCGGTTGGTGCCGGCCACCCACCACGCGTCGATCGTCTTGGTGCCGCCGCTCGGGAGGTAGAACCAGAACGTGGCGCCGTCGGAGACCGCGGCCGTCTGGGCCCACCAGTAGCCCGTCTGGTAGTCGGTCGAGTGGCTCGAGGCCGTCCAGTTCGACGACGTCTGGATGTAGCCGACGTTGGTGTCGTTGAGGCTGTTGTTGCTGTCGACGATGATGGTCGACGACGGCGGCGGCGTCGAGCCGCACGCCGAGTTGATCCGGTTGAGGTAGTCGGTCCAGGGCCAGTTCGGGCCGGGGTCGGTCCGGTTGTAGGGCTGGAGCTGGCCGTGGCCCACAAAGTGGTACACGTCGCGCGGGATGCCCCAGTCCTGGCTAATGTCGCACCCGAGCTCGGCCGAGGTCTGGATCATGCCCGAGTTGAACGACGACTGCGAGGCGTAGCCGGCGTGCTCGATGCCGATCGTGAAGTTGTTCGACGACTGGCCGTTCTTGCCGCAGTCGGTGTTCCCGTTGAGCGAGCAGTCGTAGCTGGCCCCGATGTGCCACGCCTTTTTCGACTCGCGGACGAGCTGCGAGACCTCGCTGCCCGTCTCGTTCACCACGTAGTGGGCGCTGACGCCGGCCTGCGAGTTCGTCAGCCAGCCCCAGCAGCCGGCGTAGCTCCCCTCGCAGGTGTGGACGATGACCATCGACGGGTCGGTCCCGGACGGGCGGGAGCTGTAGTTCGGCGAGGCCCGCCAGATGGCCGGGCCGTAGTCGGCGCTCATGGAGCGGGCCTCGGCCGCCTCGGGCACGCCGCGGAGCTCGGCCGCGGCCACCGGCGCCGCCTCGATCCGTCCGACGACGCGGCCCTCGACCGTGACCTCGGCGCCCGACTGGAGCACGGCGTAGACGCCGTCGCGGGCGTAGCCCGCCTGCGCGGCGGGCGTCTCGACGCCGCTGTAGCGGACGACGAGGTCGCCCCAGTCCTCGAGCGACGTGCGCGCCTGGCCGTCGGCGTCGGCCCACGACCGGAGGAGCGCGGCGGCGGCGCGGACGTTGGCCATCGGCTCGGATTTGACCTGGGGCTCCGTGACGCCGGCGAGCCGGGCGCCCTCGCGGAGCCGCTCGCCCCTGAGCGCCATCACGCCGAACGCGGGCGCGACGCCCTCGAACTCCTCGTGGCCCTCGACCATCTCCCACCGGGTCTCGGTGTAGGCGATGGCTTCGAGGAGCGGGGCCGGCACGGCGAACTCCGCGGCGGCGCGGGCGAAGACGGTGTCGAGCGGGGCGAGGTCGGCGGGGTCGCCGCCTTGGGCCGAGAAGGGTTGGTCGGAGCAGCCGGTGACCGCGAGAACCGCGGCCAGGACGACCGCCGGTAGGCGATAGCGGAGTGGCATGGGGAAGTGTGTGTGATGGGCGGGCTCAGGGAGCCCAGAGGAGGCCCGAGTCCGGGCCGGGCGCCTGCGTTAGGCGCGTTTCGCGGGCGCCGTCGGCGCGCATGACGTAGAGCTCGGGGTCGCCGTCGCGCTCCGAGACGAAGGCGATCCACCGGCCGTCGGGGCTCCAGGCGGGGCCGGTGCTGCGGGCCTCGGGCGCCGTGAGGGCGCGGTGCGTGCCGGTGGCGAGGTCGACAGTCCAGACCCGCGTGCTCCCGTCGCGGGCGCGGGTCGTGTATGCGAGGGTGGAGGCGTCGGGCGCCCAGGCCGGCTCGCCTTCGAGGACCTCGAGGGCGCCGCCGTCGGCGCGGGACGTGTTGAGGCGCTGGCGGGCCGAGCCGTCGGGCCGCATGACGTAGAGCTCGTCGCGCCCGCGCTCGTTCGAGAGCACGGCGACGGCGCTCCCGTCAGGCGCCCAGCGGGGGCGCCACTCGTCGCGTGGCGAGGCCGGCACGCGGACCGGGTCGGCGCCGTCGGCGGCCATCCGGTAGAGCTCGGCCTGCTGGTCGCGACTGGAAGCGAACACGATCTCGGTCCCAGTCGGCGAGACGGCTGGCTCGAAGTTGCCCTCCGGCGCGTCGGTCAGCCGGGTGAGGTCACTCCCGTCGCGGGCGACGCGGTAGACGTCGCTGAAGCCGTCGAGGTCGGACTCGAACACGAGCCAGCGGCCGTCGGGGCTCCACGAGGGGTTCCGGGCGCGGCCCCGAGGCGGGGTGAGCAGGCGGAGCTCGCCGCCCTCGCGGATCGCGAGCTGCTCGCGGAGGCCGGCCGGCGTCTCGACCGTCCGCCCCACGACGACGGCGCGGCCGTCGGGCGAGACGGCGAGGGCCACCTCGTCGTGGCCGTCGCTGATCCGCTCGGGCGCGGCGCCGAACGCGAACCGATAGGCGCCCCTCGGCCCGTCGCGCTCGGACGTAAAGAGGAGCTCGCCCGGGAGGGCGGCCACCTCGGCGTCGGAGAGTGGCCGGTCGGGGGGCTCCAGGCTGCACGCGGCGAGCGCGAGCAGCACGACGAGTGCGAACGGGCCGGGGGGTGGTGGGATGCCCATGGTCTTCAAGGTTGGGCGCGCGCCTGCTGGCGAAGTGGCCCCCTTGGCGCCATTGTCCTGGCCGTGCCGCCCCCCCCGGACTGCTCTATCGATCGCATGGTCATAGTGCGTTAGGACCACAAGACGCTCGCATGCCCCCGTGATGGTTCCGTCGGAGCGGGGCGCCCAGCACGCGGCCGGGCCGCCGGTCGCCACGCGGTGGGTGGGGGG
>JAAXJP010000224.1 GCA_012269805.1 Rubrivirga sp. | reverse complement strand
GCGGGGGTTTGACGGGGGGGGACGGCGGGGCGGGCGGCGTCGGGTCGACCGGCGCGACGTCGTCCAACGCCAGGTCGATGGCGTTGACGATGTCCTCGACGTCGACGTCGTTCGGGCCCTCGACTGGCGGCGGTGGCGCGGCCGGTGGTGGCGGCGGCGGCGTTTGTTCGGTCGGGGGGACGAACTCGACCTCCAGCGGGACGTCGGGACTGGCGGCGACCTCCGGGGCCGCGCGGGGCGCTGTCGGGACGGTGAACGCGGCGATCACGAGGACGAGAGCGACGATCATCCCGACCTCGGCGTAGAGCGGGCGCCGACGGCGGAGGTCGGCCTCGGGGGTCTTGCGGACAGGCATGCCGGTGCAGAGGGTGTGCTCGAGAGACACGCGACCGCGTCAGCCGTTGCCCTCGGCGTGCCGGGCGATCCACCCCCCGAGCGGCACGCCGATCGCCAGCCCCACGACGTCGGCCGCGGCGTCGAGCGGGTCGGGGAACCGGCCGATGGGCAGAAGCCCCTGCCAGAGTTCGGTGCCGATCCCGAACGCCACGCCGGCCGCGAGGACGGCCCACGCCCGGTTCGGGACGGCCTGCATCCACAGGACGCCGAACACGAGAAACATCCCCGCATGCACCCACTTGTCGGCAGCCAGCGGAAGGAACTCCGGGGGCGTGATCTCCGCTGCGGGAAACGAGCAGGCCGCGAGAACGGTGACCGTCCACAGGACCGCGAGGCGAGTCGGCGTCACGGACGGAGCGCGTGGGCGGCGGCGGGGAGGCGATCGATCAGGTCCGAGGCGACGAGTCCGGCGGCGCCGTGCTCGGCCGTCCACAGGCGGGCGGCCTCGGCGCCGAGCCAGAGCGCGCAGAGCGCCGCGACGTCCGGTTCGAGCCCCTGGGCTAGGAGGCCGACGATCGTCCCGGCCAGCGTGTCGCCCGTTCCGGCCGTGGCGAGCGCGGGCTCTCCCGGCGGCCCGATGAGCACCTGGCCCTCGGGCGTGCCGACGACGCTCGGCATCCCTTTTAAGAGAAGCGTCGCGTCCCAACGCTGCGCGAGCGCTCGGACGGCCTCGACACGATCGACGGGGACCCAGTCGTCGTCGCCGAGCAGGCGGCGGAGCTCCCCGAGGTGGGGGGTGAGGACGAGGGGGCCGGTGCGCCGGCGGAGCGCGTCGGCGTCGCCAGCGAAGGCGGCCAGCCCGTCGGCGTCGAGGACGAGCGGAGCGTCGACGTCGTCGACGAGGTCGCGGACGAGGGCGAGCGTCTCGTTGTCCCGCCCCAGGCCACAGCCGACGAGGACGGCATCGGCCGCCTCGGCACGTTCGAGGAGCGCCCCGCGTGCGATGCGAGCGATCGTCCCGGCGTCCGTCGCGGGCTGGGCGTCGACCATGACCTCGGCGTTGCGCGCGTCGACCGTGCGCGCGGCCGGCGCGGGGACGGCCGCGACGACGGCGCCAGCGCCGGCCCGGTACGCGGCAGCGGTCGAGAGCACGGCTGCGCCCGCGAACGCGCGGCTCCCGACGACGGCGAACACGCGTCCCGCCGAGTACTTGTGGGCGTCGGCCGCCCGCCGCGGGAGGCGCGCCCCCGCCCACGCAGGCGGGGCGTGCCAGGCGGTCGCGTGCGCTCGGATCTCGGTGTCGGGGATCCCGATCTCGACCGTGACGACCTCGCCCGCCAACCCCGGGCCGTCGCCGAGGAGGAGGCCGGCCTTGATCCCGCCGAACGCCACGGTCAGTGCCGCCCGGACGGTGTCCTCGGCGGCCCGGCCCGTCGTCGCGTCGAGACCGGACGGGACGTCGAGCGCGACGACGGGGGCGCCGGCGCGGTTCGCCCAGGCGCACAGCGACCGAGCGGGCTCTCTCAGCTCCCCGGTCACCCCGATCCCGAGGAGCGCGTCGACCACGAGGTCAGTCGGCGCGTTGGCCACCTGGCGGACGTCCTCGAAGCGGACCACCTCGACGTGAGGCTCCTGTCTCGCCAGGCGGTCGAGCAGGTCGAGGTTGGCGGTCCGGTCCGCCGTGCCCTCGCCCGGGAGGACCAGCGCGCGGACGCGGGCACCGTGGGCGGCGAGGACGCGGGCCACCACCAGTCCGTCGCCGCCGTTGTTGCCGGTCCCGACGAGAGCGGCCACGTCGCGGCCGGCGGTCTCGAACCTGGCGCGGATCTCGCGTGCCGCCGCCCGCCCGGCCGACTCCATCAGCACCCGCCCGGGCACGCTCCAGTTCTCGATCGTCGCGTGGTCGGCCGCGCGCATGGCGTCGGCGGAGAGCACGGGCACCAACTCGCTCATAGCGTGACGGGGTCGATCTCGGTCTCCCAGCGAGCGCGGACCTGCACGGGCTGGGGGAGGAAGACGAGCGGCTCGGGCGGCGCGTACGGCTGAAGCTGGCCGCCGGTCCACCGGCCGTCGCCGTCGCGGTCGAGCCAGAGGCGGAGCGTGTAGGCCCCGGGTAGGAGGCCGTCGGCGACGAAGGCGCCGGAGGTGTCGGCCGCGACGATCACGGGGGCGCCCGCCTCGGGCCGGACCTCGACGCGGACCGGGCCGTCGGCCTCGACCCGCCCGACGATGCCGCCGAGGTTGCGGGAATCAGGAAGGACGAACGTTTGGGACGCCGTCGAGTCGCCGACGGGCGCCGTGATCGTGACCCGGCGCGGTAGGCTGACGGACGTGTCGGGGACGAACGTGACGCCGTCGCGAGGAACGAACGGGACGTCGAGAGGCTGGCCGCCAGATCGGACCTCGACCCCGTCGAGCAGGGCGCCGGGGGGCGACGTGAACCGGACGCCGGGGCGGACGCCCCCGGGG
>JAAXJP010000201.1 GCA_012269805.1 Rubrivirga sp. | reverse complement strand
GAACGAGACGGCCGTGCCCGTCCCCGAGATGTCCTGGAAGTCGACGGCCGGGCCGGCCGGGTCGTCGGAGTCGACCCAGGCGTAGCCGAACGCGTCTGGGCCGCCGGCGCCGAAGTTGGCGTCTTCAGGCTGGTCCTGCCGCGAGATGGCCGCGGTGTAGAGGACGTCGCCGTCGCCCGGCGAGCCCGTGTTCGAGATCGTGACGTCGGCGCTCGACGTACCGCCCGGCGTCAGGTTGAACGCGAGGGAAGTCGGCGAGATCTCGACGGCGCCCGCGACGATGGGCGTGTCGAAGGCCTCCGTGCCGTCCGTCGTGGAGCTGGACGCCCCCTGGTCGGCCGAGACGCCGAGGCCGCGGCGGGCGAAAGCCGCCCAGATCTCGTCGTAGTGGAGACCGCGGCCGGGTGCCGAGGCGTCCGGGTAGAGCGCGGCGTCGGCGGCGAGGATGGCGTCGCGGCCATCGACAAAGCCCGGCGAACACGGCTGGAGCTTCATCCCCTCCGTTACGAGGGCGAGCGCGATCTGGTTGCCCGCGCCGCCGGCGGCGTTGTAGACGTCGGGGTCGTAGCCGTAGGCGTCGATCAGCTCCCACGTCATCTCCCAGAGGGCCGTCGCCCAGACGAAGCCGACGCCGTGCGGGATCGCCAGGCCGCCGATGTCGCCGTAGGTGAAGGCGTTCTCGCCGAAGTCGGTCGAGTACGGAGCCGGCCGGATGCCATCGCCCGACGTCGGCTCGTTGAGCGCGTACGTGCCGATGCCGCGCCGCATCGGGCCGGTGTCGCCGACCTGCTGGGTCAGCATGAGGCCGTAGTAGTCGCTCCACCCCTCGCCCATCTGCTCCGAGTTGTTGAGGCAGGAGACGTTGGCCGGGCCGCCGGTGAGGCGGTTCGAGACGCCGTGGCCGTACTCGTGGATGATGATGCCGGCGTCGAAGTCGCCGTCGATGCGCGGCGTGGCCGTCGTCCACTCGAACATCTGCATCCGCGGCGGGGAGCCGTCAGAGGGCGTGCCGAAGTTGGCGTTGTTCGACTTGCCGACGTCGGCGCCGTCCTGGGCCTCCGCCCGGACGTAGTCGCCGCCGAGGCCGCCGTTGCCGTAGTTGTTCTCCTGGAAGTTGCCCGAGGCCTCGTCGAATCCGTAGAAGTACAGGACGTCGTGGATGATGTTGTTCCAGTAGAAGAGGTTCGCGGTCGCCGCCGGCGTGTACGACGAGGGCGCCAGCGTGAGGTCGAGCGGGAACGAGCAGTCGAGGCCCGCGCCGCAGTCCGGCGAGTCCGTCGCGATGCCGACGTTGTCGTCGAGGCGGTCCTGGTAGGCGCGGACGTTGTTGCCCCACGTGATCGTGTACTCGGCGCCGGCGGCGCCGTTGGTGTCGTGCCAACCGTACGGCGAGGCCGTCGCGTTGGCGGGCTCGTTGATCGTCGAGCGGCCGTCGGCCGGCGGGACCGTCGGCGAGTGGATCGGGCTCTCGTACGGGATCGGGTAGACGAGGTAGCTCGAGCCGTCGGCCGGCGTCGCCGAGGCGGCCAGGTTCGGGCTCGGGACGGCCGCCACGAACGGGGCCATCGAGGTCGGGGCCTCGGCCGCCTCGGACGGGTGGGCGTGCGAGCCCGGCGCGCCCCACGACTCGCTCACGACGAGGTCGTGGCGCGAGAGCTCGGCGCCGGTCGCGGCGTCCACGCGGACGACCCAGAGGTGGTTGGCGTCCTTCGTCGGGACCTGGACCTCCCAGGCGAGGGCGACCGAGCGGCCCGCCGGGGCGTAGGTCAGCTGGGCCGTGACGTCGTAGCCGGCCACCTGACCGAACGACGTGCGGCGCGTCGGACCGGACTCGACCTCGACCGGCGAGGTTGGCGTCCCGGCGGCGCCGACGAGGGACGCCGCCGTCGCGACAGCCTGCGAGGCCGACAGCGTGGCGACGCTCGACGACGACGAGGCGTAGAGGTCCGGAACGAGCTTGCCCGTCGCGTGGACCACCTGGCCCTGCCCGTCAACGGCCACGGTCGCGACGCCCCCCGCGACCGGGATGCCGCCGCGGCGCTGCTGGACGTAGACGTAGTTGATCCCGCTCAGGCCGCTCCGGTGCCCAGAGGCGACGGCGAGGTCGCTCACGTCCTCGACTGACAGGGCCATGGCCGGCGCCTCCGAACGGAGGTAGTCGAGCGCTGCGCGTTCGGCGGTCGGAGAGAGGGAGGTGGACTGGGCGGACGCGGAGGCCGCCAGCCCTAGCGCGAGCGCGCTCGCAAGTAGAAGTCGTGACATGGGTTGGGGATGGATGAAACCCAGGGGGTTGAAAACGGACGGCTCCTGCCGAGCCGCGACGACGCCCGCGACCGGCCAGAGGGACCACTGCCTCGCGAATATATAGGGGGTTGAACAATCCGCGAAGCGGACTCGGCCTCCTCCCCCGACTTCACGGATCGGGCCCAGCACCGTGAAAATGCTGGAGCACCTTTCGCGTTGGACTACCGCCCGGGGCCCTCCACGGGGCCCCGGCCTTCCGACGGGCCGGGGCGCCGGACGAGCTCCGTACCACCCTAACGCCTAAAGCAAGGAGCGCCTCGGCCGACGTATTCAGGATGCCCCCCCCCAAACGCTCAAGGCGTGGAACGTCCGCCGACCCGTCGCCGGCCCGGCACAGATGAACCCCGGCCGTCCGATGACGGCCGGGGTTCACCGAGTGCCACAGACGGGCAGGGCCGGAGGCGATGCCCGCCGGCCCTCTGCCTTAGCGGACGACGGCGGCCTGCCGCGTGACGACCTGGCCCTCGGCCTCGAGCCGGACGAGGTACACCCCCGCCGCGA
>JAAXJP010000623.1 GCA_012269805.1 Rubrivirga sp. | reverse complement strand
CGCGGGGGCCGCCGCCGCCCGCCGGGCGCGGCGCGGGGCGGCCCCCGTGCCCTCCGGGGGGGGGGGCGGGGCCCGCGCCGGCGGCGCCGGGGCGACCGGGTGGCCGTCGATGGCGGCGTACCCGTTCGCGCACGCGGCGCCGGTGTGGATCGGGGCCGTCGGGAGCACCGACCCAGCGGCCGAGCGCCAGGCGGCGCGCGACCTCCTCCGCGTGCTCGACGCCTCCGAGGCCCGGTTCGAGGCCGCGTACCGGGGCGTCGAGGCGCCGCACCTCCGCGACCGGTTCTCGCGGGCCCGTCGCGCTCTCGAGGGCGTCGCCGAGTAGGCCCACCTCGAGAACGAGGCGGGCGGGGTCAGCGGCCCGACACCCGCTCGGCGCCGCGGCGCAGGACCCGCCAGTAGCGGGCGGGCATCAGCCGCTGGAGCCACGCCCCCGTCCGCGCGCCGCTGGCGACGAGGAGGCGCGGCTTCCGGCGCTCGATGGCGTCCGCGATGGCCTCGCCGACGGCCTCGGGTGGCGTTCGGAGAAACCGGCGCTCGAAGGCGGCCTGCCTTCGGGCGACCTCGGCCGCGTCGGCGCCGGCCGCGACGCGGGCGCTCCGGGAGATGGCCGTCGCCACGCCGCCCGGGTGGACGACCGTCACGCCGACGCCCGTCCCCTCCAGCTCGTGTCGCAGCGCCTCGCTCCACCCGCGGACGGCAAACTTCGACGCGGCGTACGCCGCCTGCTCGGCCGGCGCGATGATCCCGAACAGGCTGGAGAGGTTCGCGATCTGCCCCTCTCCCGCCGCCTGGAGGTGCGGCAAGAACGCCTTCGTGAGGCCGGCGACGCCGAAAAAGTTGATCTCCATCAGCCAGCGGAGCTCGTCCATCGAGACCTCCTCGACCCGGCCCGCCAGGGCCACGCCGGCCGCGTTCACGAGGACCGTCACGCGGCCGTGCCCGGCGAGAACCGCGTCGGGCAGTGCCGCGACCGCGTCCGCCTCGGCGACGTCGAGGACGTGCTCGGTGGCGACGACTCCGTGCCCGCGGGCGGCCTCGGCGGTGGCGCGAACCCCGTCCGCGTCCCGGTCGACGAGGGCGAGGGCGCAGCCGCGGCGGCCGAGCGCGAGCGCCGTCGCCCGGCCGATGCCCGACGCGGCCCCGGTCACGACGGCGACGCCCCCCGCGAGGTCGAGCCGCGTCATGCGGGGACGGCGACGGCCCGCTCGGCCACGAACCGGCGCCAGCGGCGGAAGGCGGCGACCGTGGCCCGCTCGGCGCCCCGGCTGATCGGCGCGAGGTGGAGAAACCCGTGCGGCAGACCTGCCTGTCGGTAGAGCGCCGTCGGCGTGCCGGCGGCCTCGAGCACGCGGGCGTAGGCCTCGCCCTCGTCGCGGAGCACGTCGAACCCGGCGGTGAGGACGAACGCGGGCGCGAGCCCGTCGAGCCGGCCGTAGATCGGCGAGACGCGCGGGTCGTCGGCCGGCACGGCCCCCTGCGTGTACACGTCGAAAAACGCCTCGCGGAGCGGGTCGGGCAGGAGGTAGCCGTCGAACAGGCGCCGCGACGCGTAGGTACCGGGGTGGTCGGTGGCCGGGTACAGGAGAAGCTGGGCGACCGGCGGCGCGTCGTCGCGCGTGGCCTGGGCGACGCCGGCGGCGAGATTCCCGCCCGCGCTGTCGCCGCCGACGGCGACCCGGTCGGGGTCGGCGCCGAGGCGGGCGGCCTCGCGCTGCGCCCACCGAAACACGGCGACGGCGTCGTCGAAGGCCGCGGGGAACGGGTGCTCGGGGGCGAGCCGGTAGGCCACGCTCAGGACGGCGTGCCCGGCCTGCCGGCACAGGAGTCGGCACACCTCGTCGTGCGTGTCGAGGTCGCCTTCGACGAACCCGCCGCCGTGGAGGTACACGACGAGCGGCGGCGGCCCGTCGGTGTGGGCCGGCGTGTAGAGGCGGGCGTCGAGCAGGCCCGCGCCGCCGTCCACCGTCAGGTCACGCACGGCGCCGACGCGCGTCGGCGTGCCGGTGAGCGCGAGGACGTCGCGGCGGTAGCCGGCGCGCGCCGCACCCGGGTCGTGGCGGACGAGCGGGACGGTGTTCGGGCGCGGGTGGAGCGCGAGGGCGAGGTGGACGGCCGGGTCGAGCCGCTGGCCGTCGACCTCGGGCGGGGGCCGGCCGGCGAGCGCGACCTGGGCCGCCTCGGGGAGCCGGGCGGCGGCGCGGGCCGCGAGGCCGAGCGCGCGGTCTTCCGTCGTCGGCTCGGTACGCGGGGCGCTCAGCGTCGGAGGGTCGCCGGCCTGGCCGTCGCCCGAGAGGGTCCAGCGCGGGCGGAGGCGGTACTCGTCGGGGTCGAACGGCTCGACACGGCGGCGGAACGCGGGCACCGAGCCGGGCCACAACGCCGCGTTCCGCCCGGTCTCGTCGAGGTACCACGACGCGCAGCCGCCGCTCGTCCAGACCGTCTCCTCGGCCCTCCGGTCGACCTCGGCGACCCACGCCGCCTGGGCCTCGGCCTTCGGCTCGACGGCCGCGAGCGCGCGGGCGTCCATCGCCTCCAGCGCGTGGACGACGTGCTCGACCTGGGCCTCCGCCATCAGGACCACCGACGAGTGGCCGAGGCCGGTGTTCGGCCCCTGGAGCAGAAAGAAGTTGGGGAAGCCGTGGACCGTCGTGCCGAGGTGGGCCGTCGGGCTCGGGCCCCAGACCTCGGCCAGCCGGCGGCCGTCGCGGCCGGCGACGCGGCCCGCGCCCGGGAGGTCCGCCCCGTGGAAGCCCGTCGCGAGCACGACCCCGGCCGTCGGCCGCTCGACGCCGTCGGCGCCGCC
>JAAXJP010000322.1 GCA_012269805.1 Rubrivirga sp. | reverse complement strand
TACCACCACCGCCGGCGCGACTCGGCGCCCGCGTTGTGGGAGATCGCCGCGCGGATCGCGGTCCTCAAGGCGCTGGAGGACCGAATCGACCGGGCCATCGGCGACGACGGGCGCGTCCGCGACGACGCGAGCCCGGAGCTCCTGCGGATCTCGCGGGAGCTGGCGCAACGGCAGGGCCGACTCCGCTCTACGGTCCAGGCCGCGCTCCGCGACGCCGTCTCGAAGGGCTACGCGACCGAGGAGCAGCCGACGATCCGCGGCGGCCGGGCCGTGATCCCCGTCCGCGCCGAGGCCAAGCGGAAGGTCGAGGGCTTCGTCCACGACGTGTCGTCGACGGGGCAGACGGTCTACATCGAGCCGGCGTCCGTGCTCGACCTCAACAACGAGATCCGCGAGATCGAGCTCGAGCGGGGCCGCGAGATCCAGCGGATCCTCCAGGGCCTGAGCGGGCACGTCCGCCACCACCGCCGCGACATCGAGCGGACGCTCGACGCGGTCGGCCACCTCGACGCGCTCGCCGCCGCCGGCCGGCTCGCCGCCGACCTCGACGCGCTCGTGCCCGAGGTGGGCGTGGGCGGGGCCCTCGTCCTCAAAAAGGCGCGGCACCCGGTCCTCCAACTCCGCGTCGCCGAGGCGAACCGGCTGCCGGAGGGCGAGCGGCCGCCAAACGTGCCGCGGGCGGTCGTCCCGCTGGACCTGGCGCTGGGGAGCGACGCCGACGGCGACCCGGCCTACACGCTCGTGATCACCGGCCCGAACGCGGGCGGCAAGTCGGTCGCGATGAAGACCGTCGGGCTCCTCACGCTCATGGCGGCGCACGGGCTTCCCGTCCCGGCCGGCCCCGGCACGCGGCTCCCGCTCGCGACGGCCGTGTTCGTCGACCTCGGCGACCAGCAGTCGATCCAGGACGACCTCTCGACCTTCACGTCGCACCTCACCAACGTTCGGACGATGCTCGAGGCGGCCGACGACCGGAGCCTGTGCCTCATCGACGAGGCCGGCACGGGCACCGACCCGGCCGAGGGCGGCGCGCTCGCCGAGGCCGTGCTGTCCCGCCTCACGAAGCGGAAGGCGCTGACCGTCGTCACGACCCACATCGGCGCGCTCAAGGCGTTCGCGCACGACACGGACGGGGTCCTCAACGGGTCGATGGAGTTCGACCGCGGCGAGCTCCAGCCGACGTACCGGTTCCGCGCCGGCGTGCCGGGCTCGTCGTACGCCTTCGAGATCGCCGACCGCGTCGGCCTCGACCGTCCCGTGGTCAGGGACGCGCGACGGCTCCTCGGCGAGGGGAAGGCGAAGCTCGAGGACCTCATCGCCGAGTTCGAGGCGCGGACGACCGAGGCGCGCCGCCGGCAGGAGGAGGCCGAGTCCCGACTGGCGGAGGCCGAAAAGACGCAGGCGGACTACGAGCAGCGGCTGGACCGGCTCCGCGCCGACGCCGACAACCGGCGGCAGCAGGCGCTCGCGCAGGCGGAGCAGATCCTCGCCGACGCCAACGCGGCCGTCGAGAACACCGTCCGCGAGATCAAAGAGGCCGCGGCCGAAAAGGAGGCGACCAAGGAGGCGCGCGAGAAGCTCGACGAGGCCCGCGCCCGGATCTCGAAGCGCAAGTCGAAGGTCGACCGCCGCCAGCGCTCCCGTCAGCGGCCGGCCCGCAACGGCGCCGAGGCGGAGCCGACCGGGCCGATCGCGGTCGGCGACCACGTCCGCCTCGACGCCGACGGCCCGGTGGGGGAGGTCCTCGCGCTCGACGCCGGCGAGGCGCTGATCGCCCTGGGCGCGCTCCAGAGCCGCGTCGACGCGGGCCGGCTGACGAAGGTGGGCGGCCCGCAGTCGAAGGGGAAGACCGCGGCCCGGCTCGCGGCGCGGACGCCCGGCAAGGCCCGGCGCGGGGAGTCCCGCTCCGCAGCCGTCTCGACGGCGCGGGTCCGGATCGACCTCCGGGGGCAACGGGTCGACGAGGCGCTCGCCAACGTCCAGCGGTTCGTCGACGAGGCGCTCGTCGGTGGCGTGCCGTCCGTCGAGATCCTCCACGGGAAGGGGACCGGCGCGCTCCGGCAGGCCATCCACGACCAGCTCCGCGGCCGGCCCGACGTGACCTCGTTCGCCGTCGCCCCGTTCGATCGCGGGGGCGACGGCGTGACGGTCGTTGACCTGTCGTGACCACGCGACCGGACAGGGTGTCCGGCCCCGACACCAGCGGCCCGTGGAGGAAGCCCCCGTTGTGGGGGGACGAGGGTCCGGTCTACCTTTTGCTCGGCCAGACTCCGGGATAACCTTGCCCGCCTACATGCGACCTGCCTCGTTGGCCTCGCGCGCCGCCGCGCTCCTCCTGCTCACCACGATCTTGGTCGGCGGCGCCCCCGCCGTCTCGCAGGACGACGTGTTGCAGCGTGTCGCCGACGGTCTCGAGAGCGCCGACCCCGACGCTGTCCTGGTCGACGCCTCGGGGCGTGTCGAGATCGTCCTTTTCGGGCAGGGCGGGATGTTCCGGCGGGCGCAGGCAGAGCACGTGCTGCGCGACTTTTTCCGCCGCTACCCGCCGTCTCGCGTCGCGTTTTCCGAGCCGTCTTCGAGCGAGGACGGGCAGAGCGCGACCGGCCGGTACTGGCCCCAGTCCGGAGGGGCGCCGCTCAGCGTCCGGGTCCTCCACCGCGTCGTCGAGGACGAGTGGGAGCTGTCGTCGATCCGGATCGACCAGCGCTCCGTCGTGCGGACCGGCGGGCGGTAGGCGTGGCCCCCGGGCGGTCGAGGAACCGTCGGGGCCCGTGGGGGCAGAGGGTCCGGTTCGGTGATCGGGTCGCGACCTTCGGTGTCGGTCGGCCTAGCTTCTGGATCACCCCCGCCCCGCCTCGGTGACTCGCTCGCGTGTTCTGTCTCGTCGTCGCGCCGTCTTCTTCGGCGGTGCGGCGGCGCTGGCCCTGCTCCTCGCCGGAACGCTCCTCATCGGTGGGGTACGGGCGAACGCGGTCGGTCCCGCCGACGTCGAGCGGGCGCGGTCGGAGACGGCGAGCTACGTGCAGGCCAAGCTGGCGGATCTCCTGGACGAGATGCGCCGCGAGGCGGAGGCCGTCGCGGCGCTTCCGGAGACGGCCTCCGCCCTCCGAGGGGCCGACGTGGACCCCGAGGCCCTCGCCGCGCTCGCGGGCCGGACGCTCCCCGATCGGTCGTCCATCGAGGTCGTCAACGCCGGCGGGGCCGTCGTCGCGTGGGACGGCCCCGACGTGCCGCGCCTCCCCGGCCCTCCTCCCGACACGCTCCGGACGCGCGTCGTGCGGGACGACAACCGGAGCGCGCTCGTGGTGTGGTCTCCCGTCGAGGCGGACGGAGAGGTGGTCGGGTCCGTCCGGGTGGCGCGCGTGGTCCAGGCGGCCGTCCCGGTTCGGAACCGGTATCTCCAGGACTACGATGTGGCCGACGCGTGGCGGCCGGGGGCGCCGGTCCCGTTCCTCGTCCGGTTCTCGAACGCGCGGGCTGGGGCCAGCCTTGCGGGGCCGGACGGCAGTCCGCTCGGGCGCGTCGAGGTGGGCGTTCCCGAGGTGGAAGCGCTCGCCGCTGACCGGAGGCGCCGGGCAGGCAACGTGGCCGCCGTGTGGGGCGTCGTGCTCGTGGCGTGGCTCCTGGCCGGGCTCGGCGCGGTGTTCGTCCGGGCCATGCGGGCGGCGGAGGTCGTCGGGCGGTCATGGCGGTGGGCCGGGGCTGCGCTCCTCGCGTTCGTCGCCGCCGCGGTCGCGTCGCGGTACGCCCTCCTCCACGTCGACATCCCCGTGCGGTGGCTCGATGGCACGCGGCGCCCCGCGCTCCTGTTCGACCCGGCCCTGCTCGCCTCCGACTTCCTTTGGGGCGCGCTCCGGTCGCCCGGGGACCTCGCGCTGTCGGCCGCCGTGGCGTTGGCGCTCGCCGGGGCGGTGCTGGCGCTCGCCATCCGATTCACGGACTCGCGGTCCCGACCGTGGCCGGGGTGGGGGGCGGTCCTCGGGCTCGTCGCCGTTGCCCTCGTCACGCCGGCCGTGCTCGCCGTCGGGGCGCGGTGGGTCGAGCACGCGGTCCTGGACGCGACGATCCCCTACGCCGACCAGACGGGCCCGCTCTTGACGGGCCCGATGGGGGCGGTTCTCGCCGGTCTCGTCGGCGTGCTGGGCGCGGTCATTCTGCTGATCGCGGCGGTCGTGCGGGTGGCCGAACTCGGGGGCGGGCAGCGGCGGTGGACGGCCGGGGCCGTGGCCCTCGCGGCCGGGGGCGGAGCGGGGCTCGCCGGCTGGCTCCCGCTCGGGCCGGCGCTCGGGCTCGCCGGGCTCGGCGCCGCCCTCGGCTCGTACCTCGGCGGCCGGGGCGCGCGGTGGGCCGGGGCGCTCTCGTTCCGCGGCGTGCTCGCGGCCGTCCTCGTGCTCGCGCCACTCCTGTACGGGATCATGCTGGAGCCCCTGCGGGAGCGGACGGGCCTCCTCCTCGCCGACGCCGCGTTCGCCTTTTCCGACAACCGCGACGACCGCGTCACGGCCGCCATCGACCAGGTGTTCGACGAGGCCCAGGCCGACGACGCCCTCGGGCCGGTCCTCCTCGACGCCGTCGCCCTCGCCGACTCGGCCCGTGGGACCACGCGCGCCGCCGCCGACTCGTCGCGCCGCGCCGTCGACGCGATCGCCTCGGGGCTCGTGTCGAGCTCCCTCCTCGGCTCCCTCGCCGACGTCGCGACGGAGCTCCGGATCGTCGCGCCGTCCGGCGACACGCTGGGCAGCTACGTCGAGCGCGGGGCGGCCGGGGGCAACGACGCGCTCGGCTACGCCGCCATCCTCCAGGCCTTCGGCGACCGCGAGCAGGAGCCGCGCTTCCTGCGGCTTCGCGTGCCCGTCCCCGACCGGCGCGGCCTCCGGCGGACGGCCGCCATCGGCCCGATTCGCGACGGCGACGAGACGGCGGCGTGGCTGTACCTCCGGGTGACGCCGCGGACGGCCCGGTTCCCGACCGAGACCCCGTTCCCCCGCGTCCTCGCCCCGACGGGCCTGTTCGGCCTTGACGACGAGGCCCTCGGCTACGCCGAGTACGACGACGGCGTGCTCGTGCGCCAGCGCGGCCCGGCGCCGCTCCGGATCGACTCGACCGTCTACGCCGCGCTCTCCGACCGCGCCCGCGCCTACCGCCGCTTCGAGGTCCTCGACGGCCGGCCCACGCTCGCCTATTACGAGCGCCAGGGCGACGACGCCCAGGACGTCGTCGCCGTCCGCGCCCCGGCGCCCGACCGGCTCGACGCGCTCTTCGTGCTCCTCCGGCTGAGCCTGTCGGGGCTCGCGCTCGGCGCGATCGTGTTCGTCGTCGGGCTGTGGGTCCGGCGGCGGGCCGGGCTCCTGCCCGTCGCGCGGACGCGGTTCCGCGACAAGGTGCTCAACCGGTTCCTCGTCGTCGGCCTCGCGAGCGTTGCGCTGACGGGCGTCGTGGGGCAGCGCGTGATCGTGGAGCAGAACCGGGAGGCCGTCCGCGACGGGCTCCGCCAGCGGCTCAGCCGGGCCGCGGCCGTGTTCGCCGCCGAGCCCGACGTGCCCGACGGCACCCGCCTCGACGCCGTCTCGGCCGCCCTCGGCGTCGACGTCCACCTGTACCGGGGGGCGACGCTCGAGGCCTCGAGCCGCCGGCAGCTTGTCCGCCAGCGCCTGATCGAGCCGCGCCTCCCGGGCCTCGCTTACCGCGCGCTCTACCTCGACGACCAGCCCTACGCCTTTTCCGACGACCGGATCGGGACGTTCACGTACACGACCGGCTACCTCGCCCTGCCCGACTCGACGGGCCGCCCGGCCGAGGCGCTCGCCATCCCGACGCTCTCGGAGCAGGCGGGCATCGAGGCGGGCCGGTCGCGCTACGTGGCCTACTTGTTCGGCGGGCTGCTGGCGCTCATGGCGGCGATCCTCGGCATCGCGGTGCTGCTGGCCGGCCAGCTGACGCGGCCGTTCGGACGGCTCCGCGAGGGGCTGAGGGCGGTCGGGGCGGGCGAGGCCGAGGAGCCGATCCCGGTCGACACGCGCGACGAGGTGGGCGAGCTGGTCGAGACGTTCAACGCGATGCAGGCCGCCCTCGCGGAGAGCCGCCGCCAGCTGGCCGAGCAGGAGCGCGAGCTGGCCTGGAGCACGATGGCCCGCCAGGTGGCCCACGAGATCAAGAACCCGCTGATGCCGATGAAGCTGTCGGTCCAGCACCTCCAGCGGACGTTCCACCGGCCCGGCGACGAGGCGCCGCCGGAGGACGTCCGGTTCGCCGGCCAGTTCGAGCGGACGACCGGGATGCTCATCGACCAGATCGAGACGCTCGACCGGATCGCGTCCGACTTCTCGCGCTTTGCCCGGATGCCGATGCGGAACCCCGAGTCGTTCGACCTCGGCGAGGTGGCGCGCGAGGCGGCGGCGCTCTTCGAAGGGCCGCTCGCCGAGAGCGGCCGGGCCACGTTCGAGGTCGCCCTCACCGACACGCCGCTCCCGGTCGTCGCCGACCGCGAAGAGCTCCGGCGCGTCCTCGTCAACCTCCTCACGAACGCGCTCCAGGCCATCCCCGAGCGGACCGAGCCGGGCCGCGTGACGCTCTCGACCCACCTCCACGACGGCCGCGCCGAGGCCCGCGTGGCCGACGACGGAGCGGGCATCCCCGAGGACATCCAGGAGCGCGTCTTCCAGCCCAGCTTCTCGACCAAGACGAGCGGGATGGGGCTCGGGCTGGCGATCTCGAAGCGCGCCGTCGAGGCCGCCGGCGGGGCGATCACGTTCGAGACCGGGGAGGAGGGGACGACGTTCACCGTCCGCCTCCCGCTGGCGCCGAGTGAGAACGGCGCCGCCACCTAGGCCCGCCTCGACGCCGAGGCCGGCGGAGACACGCGCTCGGTTTGGTGCGACGTTGGCGGGCCCGACCGTCTCACGCCGATGCGCTGCCTCCCCTTGCTCGCCCTCCTGCTGGCGCCGGCCGCCGGCGCGCAGCACCTGTGCCTGACGCCGGACGACGGGCAGGGGGGAGGGCTGCCGGCGACCGGCACGCGGGCGGTGACCGACCCGGCCCCGGGCTCGATCGCGTTTGAGGACTCGGTCCACGCCCTCGTCGTGTTCGTCCGGTTCGCCAACGACACCGACGCGGCGCCCGAGTGGCCGATCCGCGGGGCGCCGGGCGCGGAGCCGATCCCGGAGTGGGGCGAGACGCTGGTGAAGGAGTCGCCCGACGAGGTCACCGGGGCGATGGGGCTCGACGACCCGACCCTCTCGGCCTACTTCTTCTGGCAATCGAAGGACGGGCCCACGGGGCCGCACATCCTCACGGGCGAGGTCTGGCCTCGGAATCGGTCCGGTCGGCCGCTCGTGTTCACGCCGTCGCAGCCGTCGAGCGGGTACCAGTCCGGGCGCGAGTCCGGGTACGGCTACCTCGTCGCCGAGGTGTTCGAGGCGCTGGGGGCCGACCCGCGGTTCGACCCGACGCGGTTCGACGCCAACCGCGACGGCGAGCTCGACCACCTCATGCTGGTCGTCCGCCGCGACCCGGACGTGCGCGTGACCGGCGGCGTCGCGGGGCTCTCGGGCGTCAACAGCCCGGCGGCTCGGACGTTCGGCCGGCCAGCGGCGACGCTCACGGTCGGGCGCGACGACCGAACGGTGACGGTCGACATGAACGGCTCCGGCGCCATTAACTGGGTCGGCGGCGAGTACTCGGCGGCGACGCTCATCCACGAGTACGGCCACGTCCTCTTCAGCATGGGCCACACGCGGATGATCACGCCGGAGGGCGCGGCCGTCCGGTCGGCCGTGAGCAACGACGTGCCGTACTGGGTGCCCGAGGGGACGGGCGCCTACGCCTGCGCTTACAACCGGATGTGCGGCGGCGGCGCGCGGAATGGCCGACCGTACGAGTCGTCGATCTACGACACGGCGGCCCTCACGCTCTCTGGCCACGAGCTCCGGCGGATGGGCTGGGCACGGCGCGTCGTTATCGACCCGAGCCGGGACACGGCCGGCGTCCGGCTCCGCCCGCTGTACGGCTCCGGCGACGTCGCCCTCATCCCGCTCCGCGACGGCTCGGGCGCCGACACGCTCAGCCTCGAGAACCGGCAGCGGACCAACCATTTCGACCGCTTCCCGGCCTGGGATCTCGAGGACCCGTTCTACGGGCTCGTCAGCCGCGACCTCGCCTCGACCGGCCTGCTGACGACGCTCTCGTACGGGGATCCGGCCGGACCCGGCGGTGCGCTCTACGACATCGCCCCGCCCTCGAACCGGTTCCGCCGGCCTCGGTCGCGTTGCGATGGGACCTCCGACGGCTGCGTGGACCCCTACGCGTGGTGGGCGCGCGACATGCTCCGGCCGGAGGCCTCCGCGACGCAGATGACGCCGTGGACGCGGCCCAACGTCAGCGGCACCACGGTCTATCCCGAGGGGGTCGAGCCCAACTGGTTCGCCGTCACGAACGTCCGCTTCGCCGGCGACGAGGGGGCGATGGCGCTCGACTTCGTCGCCGACGTCCGCCAATGGGAGTCCGTCGTGATCACCGCCGACTCGTGGATGGGCGCCGAGTCGGACGGCCTCGTGTTCGACGGGCCGGTCCGCGTCACGGGCGGCGCGACGCTCCGCGTGGAGCCGGGCGCCACCGTCACGTTCGCCGGCGGGGTGGAGGTCGAGGACGGCGCGCGGTTCGTGTGCATGCCGGGCGCGACGTGCGCCGGAGCCGAGTAGGTCGGCCTCGGCGCCGAGGCGGGCGGACCCGGCGTGTGGAGGCTGGTTGAGAACCGCCGCCGGGCGTGTGCCGAGCACGGATCGGGCTACCTTGGCCGCCCCCTACCGCGCCCCTGAGCGGTTCATGCGAGCCATCGTCGTCGGGGCCGGGGACGTCGGGTACGACGTCGCCCGGCTCCTCTCCCTCCAACGCCACGACGTCATCGTCGTGGACTCGGACGCCGCCAAGGTCGAGCACGTCCGCGACACGCTCGACGTCCTCGCCGTCCTCGGCTCCGGGACCAGCGCCGCGACGCTCCGCCAGGCCCGGATCGAGGACGCCGACCTGGTCGTGGCCGTCACCGACGTCGACGAGGTCAACGTGATCGCCTCGATGCTGGCCGAGCGCGTCGGCAAGTCCGCGCAGGAGACGACGACGATCGCCCGGGTCCGCAGCGACGAGTTCACGGGCCCCGGCGCCGTCCTCACGCTGGCCGACTTCGGGATCGACCACATCATCCACCCCGAGCAGTCGACGGCCAACGAGGTCGTCTCGCTGCTCCGGCGGGCCGCGGCGACGGACATCGTCGACTTCTGCGAGGAGCGCATCCAGCTCGTCGGCATCCGGGTCGAGCGGGACGCGCACGTGGTGGGGATGACCCTCGTCGAGTTGGCCCAGTCGAGCCCGCTCCCGTTCCGCGTCATGGGCATCTCGCGCGGCGTCCGGACGATCGTCCCCTCGGGCGACGCGACGGTCCAGGGCGGCGACCAGGTGTTCGTGCTCGTCGAGACCGGCCGCGTGGCCGAGGTGGCCCGCGTGCTGGGCAAGGAGGCCGGCCGGCTCCGCCACGTCATGATCCTGGGCGGGACGAGCGTCGGCGCGCGCGTCGCGGCGGGGCTCGCCGGGCGGTCGCGCCGCAACGGTGGGATGGAGGTCAAGCTGGTCGAGAAACACCGCGCCCGGGCCGAGTACCTCGCCGAGCACCTCGAGGGCGTCCTCGTCATCCACGGCGACCCGGCCGACATCGACCTCCTCGCCCGCGAGGGGCTCGCCGAGACCGACGCGGTCGTGGCCGTGACGGAGGACGAGGAGTCGAACCTCGTGAGCTGCCTGATGGCCAAGCACCTGGAGGTCAAGAAGACCGTCGCGCTCCTCTCGAAGAGCGCCTACATCCCGATCTCCCAGTCGATCGGCCTCGACGCGGCCGTGAGCCAGAAGCTGGCCGTCTCGCGGGAGGTCCTCCGGTTCCTCCGCGGCGCCCACGTCCGGTCCGTCGCGACCGTCCACGGCCTCGACGCGGAGATTCTGGAGCTCGTCGCCGACGACGGCGCGCCGATCACGCGGGCCCCGCTCGCCGAGCAGCGGCTCCCCAAGGGGATCCTGCTCGGCGCCGTCGTCGGTCAACGAGTCGAGATCGCGACCGGCACGACCCACGTCCGCCCCGGTCAGCGCGCCGTCGTGTTCGCGACGCCCGAGCGCGCCGGGGACGTCGAGCCGCTCTTCAGCGCCTAGCCCGATGGCTGCCACTCCGCCCGCATCGGGCCCGGACGGCCAGGTCGACGCAGTCAGGCCGGCCGACCGATGATCATCGACTGGAAGGCCATCGCCGGGATCATGGGCGTCCTGCTCGGGGCGCTGGGGGCGGCCCTGGTGGTCCCGGCCCTCGTGGGGCTGATCTACGGCGAGCCGGAGTGGTGGGGGTTCGGGGCCACGGCGCTCGGCTCGGCGGCTGTCGGCGGCGGGTTGTGGTGGGCGTTCCGGCCCAAGGAGGAGCTCCGCGTCCGCGAGGGGTTCGCGATCGTGGCCCTCGCGTGGTTCGTCCTCTCCCTCGTCGGGGCGCTGCCGTGGACGGTGACCGGCGTGCTCGACAGCTACGCCGACGCCTTTTTCGAGGTCATGAGCGGGTTCACGACGACCGGGGCCACGATCCTCGGGGGCGCGACGACGCCCCAGATCGAGGCCGTCCCCAACGCGTTCCTGTTCTGGCGGAGCCTCACGCACTGGCTCGGCGGGATGGGCATCATCGTGCTCACGATCGCGGTGCTCCCGCTCCTCGGCGTCGGTGGGATGCAGCTGTTCAAGGCCGAGGTGCCCGGCCCGTCCGCCGACAAGCTGACGCCGCGGGTCTCGGAAACGGCCAAGCGGCTCTGGGCGATCTACGTGGCACTCACGGCGATCGAGGTCGTCCTCCTGCTCCCCGCGATGTCGGTGTTCGACGCCGTCAACCACGCGATGGCGACGCTCGCGACGGGCGGGTTCTCGACCGAGAACGGGAGCGTCGGCCAGTACGGGAGCGCCTACGTCGACTGGGTCATCACCGTGTTCATGGTGCTGGCCGGGATGAACTTCGTGCTCCACTACCGGCTCCTCCACCGGGACTGGTCGGCGACCAACAACGAGGAGCTCAAGGTCTACTTCGCGTTCCTCGGCGGGTCCACGCTCCTGCTCACGCTCGTCCTGTGGACGCCGACGGGCGACGTGCTCCCGGCGCCGGTCACGCTCGACGCCGAGGTCGTGACGCAGGAGAAGGTCGAGGAGGTCGTCGCCGACGGCGCCACGGTCGGGGAGGCCACGACGACGGCGCCGGACCGCGTCGGCGGCGAGAACATCGGCGGGGGCGCCGAGGCGGCCGACGC
>JAAXJP010000011.1 GCA_012269805.1 Rubrivirga sp. | reverse complement strand
AAACTTGGCTCCTAACCTCATCGTGGCCCGGGTTATCACCGCCCTGTTCCACCGTTTCTTCGGGGCGTGGGCCGGGGGCGGGTTGCTCGCCGGGGGGGGCTGGCTGGAAGGGCTAGGCTTCCTCGACTTCGCCGGGTCGACGGTCGTCCACTCGGTCGGCGGGTGGGCGGCGCTGGCGGGCGCGCTCGTCGTCGGCGCCCGCGCGGGCAAGTACGACGCCGACGGGAAGCCGGTCACGATCCCCGGCCACAGCATCCCCCTGGCGGCCCTCGGCGTGTTCATCCTGTGGTTCGGCTGGTTCGGCTTCAACGCGGGCTCGACGACGGCCGGCACGACGGGGATCGGCATCATCGCGGCCAACACGTTCCTGGCGGCCGGGGCCGGGGCCGTCGCGGCCATGGTCGTGACCTGGATCCGGAGCGGGATGCCCGACGTGGGGATGACGCTCAACGGGGTCCTCGCCGGCCTCGTCGGCATCACGGCCGGGTGCGACGCCGTCCTCCCGATCGGGGCTGTGGGCATCGGGCTCGTGGCGGGCGTCCTCGTGGTCTACGCCTCGCTCTGGCTCGAGACGTTCGTCGACGACCCGGTCGGGGCGGTGGCCGTCCACGGCGTCTGCGGGGCCTGGGGCACACTCGCCGTGGCCATCTTCGCGGCCGACGGGTTCAGCCTCGCCCAGCTCGGCGTCCAGACCATCGGGGTCGCCGCGGCGTTCCTCTGGACGTTCCCGCTGGCGTACGTCCTGTTCAAGGTCCTGAAGTCGGTCATGGGCCTCCGCATCAACGAGGACGTGGAGACCGGCGGCCTCGACCTCCACGAGCACGGGGCGATCGCGTACCCCGAGTTCGGGAGCGCGGCCTACGCCGTCTCCGCGGCGGCCGAGCCGGCCCCCGAGCCCTCTACCAACGGGACGCACACGCCGAGCCCCGTCACCGCGTAGCGGCCTTCGTCGGAGACTCCTCGCGGGGCCTGGGACCGAGCGCCCGGGCCCCGCTTTCTGTCGCGGCAGAGTGGCAGAGCGCCCGCCAGATCGGCGCGAACGACGGAGATCGGGTGAGCCTCGAGTGAAGGGTCATAGTTTGGGCAGGCCCGGAACGGTTCTCGCGATCGCCCCGAGCCCACAGCGCCCGGAGCCATGCCCACGCCGACCCGATCCGACCGTTCACGCCGCCGCCGCTTGGCGGCCCGCCTCGCCGGGGCGAAGCGCCGTGCGGCCGTCGTCACGAGCGCCGCGCTCCTCGCGGGCGGCGGCACGGCCCTGACCGTCGCCCCCTCGATTCTCGCGTCGGATCCCCCGGCCGTGGCCGCCTCGGTGGCCGAGCCGTCGGTTGAGGCCGCCCCTCCGCCGGCGACGCTCCTCCCGCCCGTCGCGCCGGTAAGCGACGTCCGCGAAACGGACGTCCGCGACCCGGCCGAGGCCTCCCCCGACGACGCCGAGGCGGGCGCCCCCATCGCGGGCGGGCAGGCGAGCTACTACGGCCGCGAACTGGCCGGCAACCCGACGGCGAGTGGCGAGCCGTTCGACCCGACCGCGCTCACGGCGGCCCACCGGACGCTCCCGATCGGCACGCGCGTCCGCGTGACGCACGCGCGGACGGGCGAGAGCGTCGTCGTCCGGATCAACGACCGCGGGCCGTTCCACGGCGACCGCGTGATCGACGTCTCGCGCGCTGCGGCCGACGCCATCGGCCTGACGCGTGCGGGCACGGCGGAGGTCGAACTGGAGCGGCTGCCGAAGAGCGGCGGCGCGCGCGGGTAACCGGCGCTGGCGATCTCGGATCGGCTCCCGACAGTCTGCCGCACGGTGCGCAGGCCTGTCGGGGCCCTCTGCCACTCTCTCGGGAACGCGGGCGCCATCCGCGACGGATCGGCGCACACGCGGGGGAGAACCGGACGTGGAACGGCTTCTGCGCGCGTCGGGGCAGACAGACCTCCGGTTCCATGCAGACGCCTGACGCCCCCTCTCTCCCACCCCATTCTTCAAGCGGCACGCGAGCTGCGGTCCGACGCCGCGTCGGTTCCCTCAAGCAGCGACTTCGGGAGAGCCGCAAACGGACACGCCTCGCCTCCGGCACGGCCGTGCTCGCGACGCTCATCGCGCTGGTCCTCGCGTTCCAACCCGAGCCGGCTCCCCAACCCATCCCTCTCGGGAAGGGCCGCGCGGGCGTGATGGCCGTCTCCGACCGGGGGACGCCGCCCGCTTCCGCTGATCGCCCGGGGGCGCCCGCAACTCGAGAGCCGGCCGATGTGGAGTCCGCCGGTGAGGGCGAGGCCAGCTACTACGGCGACGAGTTCGAGGGCCGCCCGACGGCGTCGGGCGAGCCGTTCGCCCAGGCCGCGCTCACGGCCGCCCACCGCACGCTCCCGATCGGCACGCGCGTTCGGGTAACGAACGTGTCGAGCCAAGAGAGCGTCGTCGTCCGGATCAACGACCGGGGCCCGTTCGCCGAGCGCCGCGTGATCGATCTGTCGAAGGCGGCGGCCCGTGAGATCGGGATGCTGGAGGCGGGGACGGCCCAGGTCCGCCTCGAGTTGCTGCGCGGCACGCGCGCCTAGCGCTCGGCTACGCCCCGCCCGCTCCCGCCAGCCGCTGGCGGAGCGCCTCGACGTCCACGTTCCCCGGCGTCCCGCTGGAGGTGTAGGCCGCGAGCGCGTCCGCCTCGGCGGGCACGTCGAGGCGGTCGAGGTGCGTGCCCACGTCGCGGTAGGCGTCGCGGAACGGCGTCCCGGCCTCGACCCGCCGGAGCGCCTCGGCCGTGGCGAACAGGTCCGGCGACAGCGCCGCCCGCATCCAGTCAGCCTTCCAC
>JAAXJP010000422.1 GCA_012269805.1 Rubrivirga sp. | reverse complement strand
CGACGTGACCATGCGGCACTACGGCGGCGGCGAGGCCGGGCGGCTCCTGTACCAGCGAACGTTCGTGCCGGACGAGACCGAGGAGGTCCGCCTCTACGGGTTCGCCGGGCGCGACGCGTTCCGCGTGACGGGCGAGGGGCCGGACCGGATCGCCCTCCGCATCATCGGCGGGGCCGGCGAGGACGAGGTCGCGGCCCCCGCCGGCGGCGTCGCCCTCTACGACACGCCCGACGGCGCGACGCTCACCGAGGCGGGCCGGGGCATCGAGGACCGCCGCTCCGACGCGCCCGACGTCAACCGCTACGACGAGACCGAGCACGTCCTCGGGATGCAAACGTACGTGCCCGTCGTGGGCTACCAGGCGACCGACGGCGTGATCCTCGGGGCCGGCGTCGTGTGGCAGGTCCCGGGCTTCCGGCTCCGCCCGTTCGCCGCGACCCACACCGTCGCCGTCAACGTCGCGACGACCACGGGCGGCCTCGCCGGCTCGTACCGGGGGCGGATGCGGGAGGCCATCGGCGCGTTCGACCTCGACGTCGACGCGCTCGCCTCGACGCCGCGCTACGCCCGCAACTTCTACGGCCTCGGCAACGGCTCGCCGAACGTCGACGGCGACCTCGCCCGCGTCGACCTCGCCCGCGTGCAGGCCCGCGCCGGGCTGGGCACGCCGCTCGGGCAGGGCCTCCGGCTCGTCCTCGGCCCGACGGCCCGCTACGCCGACCCCTCGCGCGACTCGCTCTTCGTCCTCCCCGGCGGCGGCCTCGCGCCCGTCTCGCGGCTCCCGGACGCGGCCTTCGAGGGGCAGGCCCACGCCGGCGGCTTCGCCCGCCTCGAGGCGTCCACGGCCGAGTCGCGCGCCAACCCGCGCCAGGGGCTCCGTCTCGCGGCCGAGGGCTCCGTCTTCGCCGGGCTCTCGGGAGAGGCCGAGGCCTACGGGACCGTGGGCGGCGAGGCCGTCGCGTACGTCCCGCTCCGGATCGCGCCCCAACTCACGCTCGCGCTCCGGGGCGCCGCCGAGCACCGGTTCGGCGAGTTCCCGTTCTTCGACGCCGCCGTGCTCGGCGGGCCGGGCTCGCTCCGCGGCTACCGCCGCGAGCGGTTCGCCGGGCGGACGGCCGCCTCGGCCTCGGCCGAGCTCCGGGCCAAGCTGTTCAACCTCGACGCGTACGTCCTCCCGCTCGAGGTCGGCGCGCTCGGGTTCGCCGACGCCGGACGGGTCTGGGCCGACGCCCCCGACTGCCCGCTCGACGCCTTCTGCCCCACGCTCGAGGCCGCGACCTACCCCGGCGACGACCTCCAGCTCGGCTACGGCGGCGGCGTGTGGTTCGGCCTGCTCGACCGGGCCGTCCTGAACCTCACCGTCGGCGCCTCCGACGAGACCACGCTCGTGACCGTCGGCCTCGGCTTCGCGTATTAGCCTTGCCCTACGGGCCCCGCCCCCGGCGTCTCGGACGTTCGGACGGGCGGCGCGTATCCTCCGCCAGCCCCACGACGCCATGGACACTCCCTCCACCCCCGCCCCGATGCCGGGCGCCGCGGCCGGCGCCGGCGCCCCGCCGGCCCCCGGCGAGACCGTCGCCATGAGCCAGGTGGCCGGCCCCCGCGAGGTGCCCGTGGCCCCGGACGACGACGCGCCCAAGAAGAAAAAGAAGAAGGCCGACCCGCCCCGCGACATGACGGCCATCGGCTCGACCGCCGGCGCCATCGCCGCGGCCGAGGAGGCCATCGAGGAGCTCGGCACGAAGCGCGGCATCGAGACCCTGTTCCGGTCGAGCTACCGGGTCAACATGGACCTCTCGACGCTGGCCGACGCCAAGGCCAACATCATGATCTCGATCAACGGCCTGATCGTCTCGATCCTCATCGCGTCGATCGCGCCGGGGATGGAGAAGAACCCCTGGCTCTACATCCCGACGTCGCTGTTCCTCCTCGGCTGCCTCGTCTCGCTCGTGTTCGCCGTGCTGGCGGCCCGGCCTCGCGTCCAGAGCACCGTCCTCACGCCCGACGACGCGCTCCGCGAGCGGAAGAACCTCCTGTTCTTCGGCAACTTCAGCCACATGACGGAGGGCCAGTACGTCGACTCGCTCAAGCAGGTCGTGGCCGACCCGAACCGGACCTACGAGATGATGATGAAGGACATCTACGGGGTCGGGAGCGTGCTCAAGAAGAAGTACGTGATGCTCCAGGCCTCGTACGGCGCGTTCCTCGTGGCCCTCATCGTGGGCGTGCTCGGGTTCATCCTGGTGTTCGGCTACACCGTGTTCTTCGACGTCGGCGGCTCGGCCATGCCCGCCGCCTCGGGCGCCGCGCCGGCGACGCCCCCGGCCACCAACATCCTCCCGTAGACTCGGCCGCATGAAGACGATCCTCCTCCTCCGCCACGGGAAGTCGAACTGGGACGCCGACTACGGCGCCGACCACGAGCGGCCGCTCGCCGACCGGGGCCAGAAAGGGGCCCGCAAGATGGGCCGGTTCGTGACGACGGCCCGCGTCGTGCCCGACCGGGCGATCACGTCGTCGGCCGTGCGGGCGCGTGAGACCCTCGCGATCGCGGCCGAGGCCGGCGGCTGGTCCGGCCCCGCCCGCGTCACGGACGCGCTCTACGAGGCCTCGCCCGAGGCCGTCCTCGACGAGATCCGCGCGGAGCCCGACGAGGCCGACACGGTCATCGTCGTCGGGCACGAGCCGGCGTGGAGCGGGCTCGTCTCGCTGCTCATCGGGGGCGGGCGGATCGAGATGAAGACGGCCGCCCTCGCCCGGGTCGACGTCGAGGTCGCGTCCTGGGCCGACGTGGCGCCGGGCCGCGGGTCGCTCGCGCTCCTGCTCCCGCCGGCCGCGCTCCGCCCGAACGCGTACCGGAAGCTCAAGAAGAGCATCGACAAGGCCATCGAGGCCCGGCAGAAGGCCGAGGAGCAGGCCGAGAAGGCCGCGGCGCCGAAGAGCCCCCCGTACAAGCCGGCCTCGCTCCCCCGCGGCGGCGTCGAGGCTCCGAAAGAGGGCTGACCGCCCGCCCGCCCCGCCCGCCGCGGCGCCGCGGCGGGGGGAGGCCCTCGCCCTTGGGCGGTCGGCACCCGCCGTCGCCGGGCCCGGCGGGGGCCTCGGACCGCCGGACGGGCGCGGGCCGAGAGCCGTCCGTGTCCGTGAACCCGTAGGCGCGAGCGAGGTCGCCGACGAGGAGTCGCTCGCCGGTACGCGTGAACACGGCCGGGTCGGCGGCGAGGGCGGCCACGGCGCGGCCGGCGTAGCGCGGGCTCTCGGAGCCCGCCAACTCGGGGACGCGCGCCCACCGCCGCTCGCTCGTGCCGAAGGCGTCGAGGACCCGCTCGGTCCGCACGGTCCCCGGAACGACGGCGACGGAGGCGACGCCGTGCGGCTTGAGGTCCTGTGCCAGTCCGGCTGCGAGGTGGTCGAGCGCGGCCCCCGCGAGACCGTCGTAGAGGCGGGCCGCGCCCCGTGCGTGGGGAGAGATCGTCGCGACGAGCGGCGTGCGGGCCGCCCGGTCCGCCGTCTCGATGAGGAGCGGCGCCGCGTAGCGGGCGGTGAGGAGCGCGGCCCAGACGCCGGCGCGCATCGTCGCGTCCCACAGCGCGAGCGGCTGCTCCCACAGCGGCCCGCCCGCGGCCTCGACCTCGTGGCCGCCCCAGACCGCGTGGACCAGGACGTCGAGCCGCCCCTCCCGCTGGCGGACCCCGTCGACGAGGGCGCGGACGTCCTCGACGCGCGTGTGGTCCGTCTGCACGGCGACGCCGCGCCCGCCGAGCCGGGCCCCCTCGCCGGCCGGCCCGGCGCTGCTGCCCCCGACGGCCCGGCGGCGGGGGCGCTTGCGCGGCCGCCCCGGGACGACGACGGGCGCGCCGTCCTCGCCGAGGGCGAGCGCCACGCCGCGACCGACGCCGCGGCTGGCGCCTGCGACGAGGGCGACGGCGGCTGAGAGGTCGGTCGGCTCCGGCATGATCGCCCTACGCGGCCCCGGGTGCGCGGTGCCCGGGACCCGCCGGCCCGCCTCGGTCGTCTCCGGCCCATGGCCGACCCCGACGCGCCCTTCCCCCACGACGCCGCCGAGGCGGACGCTCCCGACCCGGACGCCGACGACCCCGTCCTCGAACACGCACCCGAGGACAGCGGCGACTCGCCCGTCGAAGAGGCCGCGCGCCGACAGTTCGGCCTCCGCACCTGGGACCGGCCCGCGCTCTACCGTGAGATGGCCGAGGCCGGGACCGACACGGACCTCCCGTTCTGGCTCGTCCTGTTCTTGTCCGGCGCCATCGCCACGCTCGGGCTCGTCCTCAACTCGACGGCCGTCGTCATCGGGGCGATGCTCGTGGCGCCGCTGCTGGGGCCGCTCCTGGGCCTGTCGCTGGCGCTCACGGTCGGCGACGGGCGGCTGTTCGTGCAGACGGCGGCGGCCGTCTTGCTCGGCGCCGCTGGGATCGTCGCGATCGCGGCGGGGCTCACGCTGCTGCTCCCCTTCGAGACGGTCACCGACGAGATCGCCAGCCGGACGCGGCCGACGACGCTCGACCTCGGCATCGCCGTGTTCTCGGGGCTGGCGGGCGCCGTCGTGACGGCCTCGCGGGAGGCCCGCCTCTCGGCCTCGATCCCGGGCGTGGCCGTCGCCGTCGCGCTCGTGCCGCCGCTCGGGGCCGCCGGCTTCGGCGTCGCGACGGCGCAGTGGGGGATCACGAGGGGAGCGCTCCTCCTGTTCGGGGCCAACCTCGCGGGGATCGTCCTCAGCGGGATGGCCGTGCTCTTCCTCATCGGGATGCACCGGGCGCTGGTCGTCGAGGCGGCCCGCGAGTGGCACCAGACGGGGCAGGCGACCGGTCTCGCGGCCAAGCTCAGCGGGGCCCGCTGGCTCGACCGGCTCCCCGGCCTCGCCCGGCCCGGGACCCGGGCCCTCATCGTCGTGGCGTTCATGGCGGCGGTGGCCGTCCCGCTCACGACGTCACTGCTCCAGATCGTCCGGGAGGCGCGGGTGGCGGCGGCCGTCGATGCCGTCGAGGTCGACCTCGGCGATGGCGGCCGGGCGTTCGTGCTCGACCGGGAGGTCCGCCACGGGGAGACGGCCTCGGCCGTCCGCCTCCGCGTCGCGACGTCGTCCTGGGTCACGGAGGACGAGGAGGCCGCCCTCGCCGCGCGGGCGACGGACCTGGCCGGCGAGCCCGTCACGCTCGACCTCGAGCAGGTCCTGGCGTCCACCGGCGACCTCGAGGCCTTCGCCGCCGCGCTCCCGTCCCCGCCCGCGACGCGCTCGGGGGAGCGCGCCCCGCCCGAGCTGCCGACGGCCCTCGCCGTCGTCCGCGGCCGGCTCTCCGACGCGCTCCAGAGCCTCGCCCTCCCCGACGGCGTCCGGATCGTCGGCGGGCAGATCGCGGTCGAGTCCGACCGGTCGGGGCCCCAGCTGGAGGTCGCGTACGCGGCGTCGCGCCCGCTCCCCGCCGAGGCCGAGGTGACGGTGGCCCGGCAGGCCGCCCGCGCGCTCGGCATCGACGCGTCGCGGGCTCGCGCGCGCGCCGTCGTTCTCGGACCGCGCGCGCTCCCCGACTCGGCCGCGGCCCCACCCCTGGCGGCCCTCCTCGTCGCCTACCCCCGCCTCGGGCTCGCGCTGGAGGGCGACACCGCCGCCGTCCGCGCCGCCCGCCAGCGGCTCACGGCGGCCGGGGCGCCGGCCGACCGCGTGACGGTCGCCCCCGACTCGACGCCGCCGCGGGCCCGGCTCACGCTCGCCCCGGACTCCACGGCGAGCACCGGGAGCTGACGTCAGGCCGCGTCACACCGGGACCCCGGAGATCTCGCCGGTCCGCTCGACGAGTGCGTCGCGGACCTGGGCCACCCGCTCGAGCTCGTGGAGTTGGCGGACCGCGAGGAGCACGTCGTCGGGCCCACCGCCCGACCGCGGCGGCCCTGTGGACGTAGCCCGGGTCGCGCTCGGCCTCCCGGCCCGGCGTGCGGGCGGGCGCCACCTACGACGTCGCGACCTGACGGGGGGCGAAGGCGCCCGCGTCCCCGTTCTTCTCGATGGTCCGGAGCGAGCTGGCGGCGAGGAAGCCGAACCCGACTTTCGCCGCGAGGTCGGGGATGGCGAACAGCATGGCCTCGACCGGGCTCCCGATCGTGCCGGGCCCCTCCGGGGAGAGGAGCCAGACGACGGGGTAGGCCGTCCACAAGACGAGGGGGACAAGGACCAGCCGGTCGAACACGGACGCCGAGGCGGGCAGGGCCGCCTGGGCCTCCCGCTTGTACCGCCCCAGGAAGGCCCACGCGATGCCGACGTAGGCGCCGGTCGAGATCGTCCACCAGACGAGGTGGAGGGCGGCGTGTCCTCGGTGAGGATCGTCGCCCCGAAGCCCGTCGCGATCATGAACGGGTTGGCGCCGAGGAGGGCGCCCGTCAGCGTCGACGACGAGCGCCCCAGGTCCGTCAGGGCCAGGATGAGGAGCGGCGTCGAGAGGAACCACGTGACGTAGCGGATCCAGACCGTGTTGTGGCCGCCGTCGGCGAGGTAGGCCCCGTAGTCCGTCGCCATGAGGAGGTACAGGGCGAAGGCGATCAGGCAGATGAAGCAGTCCAGCGACCACAGAACCTGCCAGCGGCGCTCGGCCGCGCGCGGCGGCCAGCCCGAAGTAGGCGGAGCCGGCGCCCATGGAGGCGACGCCGATCCAGTACCACAGTTGAGTCATGAGAGAATCCTCGAAGGGAGGGGGGAAGGGATTCGGCCCGGACCGAGCGGCGGACGAACCTCACGAGATCGCGTCCGATTCCTCCCACGGCGATCCGGGGCGCGTCCTGACGAGCCGGCCGGCCGCCACGGCGGCGGCTCGGAACAGGAGCGGCGGACCCGGCGGTACACACGGCGCCCCGCTCCCCGACCCGTGCCCGCGCTCCCCGACCACTACGACACGCTCGGCGTCGCCGAGGACGCCTCCGCCAAGGAGATCAAGACGGCGTACCGCAAGCTCGCCCAGCAGTACCACCCCGACCGGAACGCGGGCGACGCCGCGGCCGAGGAGCGGTTCAAGGAGGTTCAGGCGGCCTACGACGTCCTCGGCGACGAGACCAAGCGGAAGGCCTACGACCGCGCCCGCCGCGACCCGTACGGCGGGCAGTACGAGGGGACGCCGTTCGACGGGTTCGGTGGGCCCGGCGCCGCCGGCGGCCGGTTCTACCGCACGCCCGACGGGACCTACGTCCGCGTCGACGCGACGGGGGCCGGGCCGGGCTTCGACGACGACGCGTTCACGTTCGGCGGGGGCGGCGGCCTCGGCGGCATCTTCGACCAGTTCTTCGGCGGCGCGGGCGGGCCGCAGGGCGGCGGCGAGCCCCGCTACCGCGGCGGGCGCGACGTCGAGTCGACGGTCCGCCTCTCGTTCGAGGAGGCCCTCCGCGGCGGGCCGCGCGAGTTCCGGACGCCGTCCGGCGACACGGTCCGGATCACGGTCCCGAAGGGCGTCCGCGACGGGTTCAAGATCAAGCTGGCCGGGCGCGGCGAGCCGTCCCCCAGCGGGCGGGGCGCCGCGGGCGACCTGTTCGTCACGTTCCGCGTGACGCCCGACGGCCGGTTCGCGCGTGACGGCGACGACCTCGAGGTGACCGAGACCGTGACGGCCGTCGAGGCCATGTTGGGGACCTCGCGCGAGGTCCGGACGGCGACCGGCAAGACGGTCCGCGTGCAGATCAAGCCGGGCACTCAGCCGGGCACGCGGCTCCGCGTCCGCGGGCAGGGCGTCGAGACCGACAACGGCCAGGGCGACCTCTACGTCGTCGTCGAGGTCTCCGTGCCGGCGCTCTCGGACGCCGCCGCCGAGGGCCTCCGCCGGTGGGCCGAGGCCGAGGGGCTCGCCGCCTAGCTAGGCCTGCACGCCTCCGGCGCGCGCGGCCGACGTGGTCCGGCACTGGGCCGCGCGGTCGATCGCCTCGCGCATCGACGCGAGCTGGACGGGCTTGGCGAGGTAGTCGTCCGTCCCGGCGTCGAGGCACGCCTCTCGGTCGCCCTCCATCGCGTTGGCCGTCAGCGCGATGACGTGGGGCTGGTCGGTGACGGTCTGGGAGGCGCGGATGGCGCGCGTGGCCGTGAGCCCGTCCATCACCGGCATCTGGACGTCCATGAGCACGACGTCGTAGCCCTCCCCGAACCCGGCCCGGCGCTCGACCTCGGCGACGGCCTCGGCCCCGTTGGCGACCACGTCGACGGTGTAGCCGAGGCGGCCGAGGAGCCGGACGGCCACCTTCTGGTTGACCACGTTGTCCTCGGCCAGGAGGATCCGGAGGCCCCGGGGGCGCGCCTCGGTCGGGGCGGCGCGCGCGACCCACGCCGTCGGCTTGTCGGCCTCGGGCGGCGCGGGGGCGTCGGGCGCCGGCGGCGCCGTCGGGCGGCCCTCGAACTCCCCGATCAGGACGTCGTAGAGCTGGCTCGGCTTCGTCGGCTTATAGAGGACGGCGTGGACGCCGGCGTGGCGGGCCTCTTCCCGGAGCGACCCCTCGCGATGGATCGACGTGAGCATGACGAGGACCGGGGGGCGGCCCGGCGCGCGCTTCACGATCCCGCGGGCCACGTCGAGCCCGTCCATCTGGGGCATCTGCATGTCGAGCAGGACGAGGTCGTACGGCCGGCCGGCCTCCACCGAGGCCTCGTAGGCCGCCAGCGCCTCGGCGCCGGAGCGGACCGCCACCGGGTGCATCCGCCAGCGCGACGAGAGCCGCGAGAGGATCTCCCGGTTCACTTCGTTGTCGTCGACGACGAGCACGCGGCGGCCCTCCAGCGCCGGCTGCTCGCTGCGGAGGAACACCCGCTTCTCCGACGGCGCGACCTCGGCCTGGATCGAGAACCGGAACGTCGAGCCGACGCCGGGCTCGCTCTCGACGCCCATGTCGCCGCCCATCATGTCCACGAGGCGCCGGCAGATCGAGAGGCCGAGGCCGGTCCCGCCGTACTGGCGCGTCGTCGAGGCGTCGGCCTGGGAGAAGCTCTCGAACACGGCCTCGAGCTTGTCCGGCGCGATCCCGATGCCCGTGTCCTCGACGGCGAACCGGACCGAGGCGACCGAGCCCGCCTCGGGGTCCGGCGGGGCCGAGTCGACGCGGACGCACACGCTCCCCTTCTCCGTGAACTTGACGGCGTTCGAGAGAAGGTTGACGAGCACCTGACGGACGCGCGTGACGTCGCCGCGGACGGTCCGCGGGACGCCGTCCTCGACGAGGTAGGCCAGCTCGACCCCCTTGGTCGCGGCCGGCTGGGCCACGAGGTCGAGCGCCTCCTCCACGCACGTCCGGATCTCGAACGGGTGGGTCTCGAGCGAGAGCATCCCGGCCTCGATCTTCGAGAAGTCCAGGATGTCGTTGATGATGGTGAGGAGCGCGTCGCCCGACGTCCGGATGGTCTCGACGAAGTCGCGCTGCTCCGCGTCGAGGGCCGTGTCGAGGAGGAGCGACGTCATCCCGATCACGCCGTTCATGGGCGTCCGGATCTCGTGGCTCATGTTGGCGAGGAACTCGCTCTTGGCCCGCGTCGCGTCCTCGGCCGCCTCGCGGGCGGCCTCGGCGGCCTCCTTGGCCTCGATGAGCCCCGCCTCGGCGGCCTTCTGGAGCGTCACGTCGCGCGCCACGCCGACGACGCCCGTGACGCCGCCCTGCTCGTCCCGGATCGGGACCCGCGTCGTCTCGAGCGTGACGACCTCGCCGTCGAACCGCTCGTACGTGCTGACCATCCGGTGGACACGCTGACCGGAGGCAATGGCCGCGTCGTCGTGGGCCCGATATTCGGCCGCGACCTCCGGCGGGAGCACCTCGGCCCGCCGTTTCCCGACGATCTCACCCCGCTCCCTCCCCGGGAAGTACGCCATCGTCCCCGCGTTGACCGCGACGAACCGGTCCTCGCCGTCGACGACGAAGATGGCGTCGGGGATCGCGTCGAAGAGGGACTGGAGGAGCTCCCGTTGCTCGACGAGCGCCGCCTGGGCCTCACGCTGCTGCGTCACGTCGCGGCTGACGCCAACGAGCCCCGTCGTCCGTCCCGCCCCGTCGCGGAGCGGGACCTTCGTGGTGAGGAGCCACGTGCCGTCCGGGGCCCGCTCCTCCTTGTTCCGGATGGGCTGGCCGGTGCGGATCACCCGGAGGTCGTCGGCGAGCGCGGCCTTCGAACACTCGTGCCCGTTCGCGTCGACATCCGAAAGGCCGACGGCGGCCTCCGGGGCCTCGTAGCCGAGGGCCCGGGCGCTGGCGACGTTCCGGAGCGTGGCGCGGCCCTCCGTGTCCTTGACGTAGATGTGGTCCGGGATCGTGTTGATGACCGTCCGCAGCAGCTCGCGCTGGGCGGCCACCTCGACCTCCCGAGCCTCGGCGGCCTCCTTGGCCTCGAGGATCGCGGCGCGCGCCGCCTTCTTCTCTGTCACGTCGCGCGTGATCCCGATGAGCCCGACGATGGCGCCGCTCTCGTCGCGGAGCGGGATCCGGGACGTCTCGATCCACCCCGTCTGGCCGTCGAACGCGTAGGGCTCCTCGAGGTCGAGGACGGGCTCGCCCGTCCGCATCACGCGGTCCTCCTCTTCCCAATATCTGGCGGCGATCTCGGGGTCCTCGGACTGGTCGAACACCGTCAGCCCGGCGGCGTCGGCGGGGTCCTCGAACCCCATGTACTCGGCGCTGAACCGGTTCCGGATCACGCACCGCCCCTCGCGGTCCTTGACGTAGATGTGCTCCGGGACCGCGTCGATAACGGTCCGAAGGAGGTGGCCTCGGGTCGAGGCCTCGTCGCGCTGGACCCGGTACGCGCGCCGCGTGCGCACCTGCGCGACGGCCGAGATGGCGATGAGCGTGGAGAGGACGGCGGCGTACCCGGCCAGGAGGGCGCCCTCGACGAACGGGGCGCCCACGAGCCAGAGCGCGCCGGCGAGCGCCGCCAGCGACACGACCATGACGACCCCCACGTGGCGCTCGGACCGGGCGTACGAGGCGAGGGTGAGGACCGAGGCCGAGTACGCCGCGAGAACGCCGACGAGCCACGCGGCCGTGAGTCCGTTCCGCACGCCCAACCATGCGAAGTAGGCCACCATCAGCAGGCTCAGCCCGAACGCGAGGTCCCAGACCTGGGCCCGGACCCACCGGCTCGTGTAGGTCCCCGCGATCAGGGCCCAGAACAGGCTCGCCATGCCGAGGCGGAGGCTCAGCGGGTCGAACGTGGCGAGGCCGAGCACCCCGTAGACTCCCCAGAACCCGGCGACGGCGACGCTCCCAAAGGCCAGGATCCATCGGAAGGCCTGGATAACGGGCGAGACCGACGCCGAGCTTGGGGCGGCGGTCGGGGAATGGGTCAGAAAG
>JAAXJP010000161.1:6650-11319 GCA_012269805.1 Rubrivirga sp. | reverse complement strand
AGCCCGCGCCGCGCTGGCTGGCGCGACGGGTCGGGCGCCGACTCCGCGATGGGCGACGTGTTCGTGCCCGGGAGACCCTGGATCCGGCTCCGGCGGCCGTCGTCGCCGCCCCGGTTGTTGCGGTAGTCGTCGTAGTAGCGGCGGTGGCGCGGGCGGCCGTAGTAGCCCGGCCCGTAGTAGCCGGCGCCCGCGTAGTACGTCCCGTCGTAGAACCCGTCGCGGTAGCCGCGGCCGTAGCTCCCATAGCCCCAGCTCCAACCGAACCCGACCGAGACGTGGACGCCCGGCCCGTAGCCCCACGGGTCGTAGTAACCGTACCCGACCCACGGGTCGATGGTGCCGGCGTAGTACGGGTCGTAGTAGCCGTAGCCCGCGTAGTACGGTCGGTACCACGCGCGCCGGTACCGCCACGTCGGGTACCAGCCATAGTGGACGTACGGGCGGTAGGTCCGGTACGGGCGGTAGTAGGTGTAGACCGAGGGGTAGTAGGCCGGGTCCGCGTAGCGGTAGTAGTCGGCGTAGTAGCCGCCGTAGTAGACGTCGTCGTCATAGCCCTGGCCGTCGTCGGCGAGGTCGTCGGCGACGTCCTCGTAGTAGGTCGTGCCCTCGTCGTCGTAGTAGTAGCGGCCGACGGTGATGGCGTTCGGGTCGACCTCGCCCTCGACCGTGGCCGGCTGGCCGAGCGGGACGGCGCCCGAAGCGATGTCCTCGGCGGAAGGCACGTCGACCTCGGCCGTGTCGCCGTAGGGGTTGTCGGGCACGTCCATCGTGGCCGCGAGGCCGACCCGGGCGGGCCCGGACGTGTCGGCCTGGGCGACAGGCGCGCGGGCCCCGCGCCACCCGTCCTCCGGCTGCGACGACCGGGACGAGGCGCAGCCGGCGAGGGCGACGGCGAGGAACAGCCCCAGGAGGGCCGAGGGGGAGGGAGCGAAACGTCGGGTGGAGCGCATGGCGGCAGGTGGGACGTCGGTGCGGAAGCCGCGCGAAGAGGGAGCGGTCGGGCCGACCGACCCCGTGAGCCCGGGTATATTCGTCGGCCCGTGTCTAGGGAGCCGCGCCCTCCTCGGGCGAGGTAACGCCGCCCGGCGGCGGGCGCTCCCCACACGGTCCGCCCATCCAAGGTAGCCCCGCCCGTCCCCGCGTCCGATCCCGGACCGATTGCCCCATGGCCGAGAAGATCACGCCCCGCGACCGCGACTACAACCAGTGGTACCAGGACGTCGTCCGGGCCGCGAAGCTCGCCGAGACCTCGCCCGTCCGCGGCTCGATGGTCCTGCCGCCCAACGGCTACGAGCTGTGGGAGAACATGCAGCGCGGGCTCGACGGCATGTTCAAGGCGACGGGCCACCGGAACGCCTACTTCCCGCTCTTCATCCCGAAAGGGTTCCTCGCCCGCGAGGCCGAGCACGTCGAGGGCTTCGCCAAGGAGTGCGCCGTCGTGACGCACTACCGGCTCAAGGAGGAGGACGGCGACCTCGTCGTCGACCCCGAGGCCGAGCTCGAGGAGCCGCTCGTCGTCCGCCCGACGTCGGAGACGATCATCTGGGACACGTACGCGCGCTGGATCCAGAGCTGGCGGGACCTCCCGCTCAAGCTGAACCAGTGGGCCAACGTCGTCCGCTGGGAGATGCGGACGCGCCTGTTCCTCCGGACCGCCGAGTTCCTGTGGCAGGAGGGCCACACGGCCCACGCGACCGAAGAGGAGGCCGTCGAGGAGACCCGGACGATGCTCGACGTCTACGCCCGGTTCGCCGAGGAGTGGATGGCCATGCCCGTCATCCGCGGCGTCAAGACCGCGAGCGAGCGGTTCCCCGGCGCCGTCGACACGTACTGCATCGAGGCGCTGATGCAGGACGGGAAGGCGCTCCAGGCCGGCACGTCGCACTTCCTGGGGCAGAACTTCGCCCGCGCCTTCGAGTGCACGTTCCAGAACGAGAACAACGAGCCCGAGTACGTCTGGGCGACGTCGTGGGGCGTGAGCACGCGGCTCATCGGCGCGCTCATCATGACGCACGGCGACGACCAAGGCGTGATCCTCCCGCCGAAGCTGGCGCCGGTCCAGGTCGCCATCGTCCCGATCACGCGGTCGGGCGGCGACAACGAGGAGGTCCTGGACGCGGCCGAGGAGATGCGCGAGAGCCTCGCCCGCGCCGGCTACCGCGTCGTCCTCGACGACCGCGACCAGTACCGGCCCGGCTGGAAGTTCGCGCAGTACGAGGTCGAGGGCGTGCCGGTCCGGCTGGCCGTCGGCCCGCGCGACGTCAAGAACGGGACGGCTGAGATGGCCCGCCGCGACACGGGCGAGAAGGCGTCGGTCTCGGCGCGCGAGATCGTGCCGGCCGTCCGCGAGGCGCTCCACGACGTCCAGCAGGCGCTCTACGACCGGGCCTACGCCTTCCGCCGCGACCACACGCGCGTCGCCGAGAGCTACGACGCCTTCAAGGCGCAGATCGAGGAGGGCGGGTTCGTGCTGATGCACTGGGACGGGACGGCCGAGACGGAGGCCCGGGTCAAGGACGAGACGAAGGCGACGATCCGCTGCGTCCCGTTCCCGGACCAGTTCCCCGGCATCGACACGGAAGCCGCGGGCACCGACCCCGTGAGCGGCCGGCCCTCGGAGCGGCTCGTGGTCTACGCCCGCGCCTACTAGGTGGAGGCCCGCCCCCCGATGGCCCACGAGCGGGCACGCGACGCCGCCCCCTCCGCCTCGGCGCCGAGGCGGGCGGCGCTGGACCGCGCGGCCCACGGGTACCGGCTGGCCAACGCGGTCTCGTACATCCTCAACCCGCTCGCGCTGCCGCCGATCGCGTTCACGCTCATCGACGCGCACTTCGGGGCGACGCTCCCGCAGCTCGCGTGGACGCTCGGCGTCTCGGCCGTCTTCTTCTGCTTCGTCCCGCTCTTCTACGTGATGGGGATGGTGCGGAAGGGCCGGGCGGAGAGCCTGGAGGTCCGTACGCGTGAGAACCGGCTGATGCCGCTGCTCGTGGGCATCGCGTCGTACGCCGCCGGCACGCTCCTCCTGTGGCGGACGGTCGAGGGGCCGGCGCTCCCTCTCATCGTGTCGTTCGCGGCGCTCTTCCCGATCAACACGGCCGTCCTCCTGCTGATCAACACGCGGTGGAAGATCTCGATCCATATGACGAGCCTGGCCGGCTTCGTCGGGGTCCTGCTGTTCACGGCGCTGACGGTCTGGCGCGACCTCCCCGCCGACGTCGAGACCGCGCTCACGCTGGCGACCGTCGGCCCACTCGTGCTCTTGGTGCCGCTGCTGATGTGGGCGCGCGTCCGCGTCGGGGCGCACACGCCGGGGCAGGTGCTCGGGGGCGCCGCGTTCGGGCTGCTGGTCCCCCAGATCGAGCTGTGGTGGATCGTGTACGAGTGGCTGGACCTCGTGGGCTAGGCCGCCTCGGCGCCGAACCAGGGTCGTAGCAGCCAGACGGGCCGGGACGTCGACGGCGTTGCCTGAGCGTGAACACACGGCGCCCTTGGGGCGCGGGGGGAACGAGACGCCGCAGACGGCGCGTTCGGGAGGGACATCGACCTGACGACATGGAAGCCACTGTAGGCTCTGGCACCCACGGCGTGCCCGGCGTCCCCGACGCCTTCGACCACCCCCGCGGCCTGTTCTGCAACCGGACCCTCAACCTCCGGAAGATCCAGGCCGTCGGGTACGACATGGACTACACGCTCGTCCACTACCACGTGGCCCTGTGGGAGGAGCGGGCGTACGCGTACATCAAGAACGGGCTCGCGAAGCAGGGCTGGCCCGTCGACGACCTCGTGTTCGACCCGGACCTCGTGGTCCAGGGGCTCGTCGTCGACACGGAGCGGGGCAACGTGGTCAAGGCCAACCGGTTCGGCTACGTCAAGCGGGCCTTCCACGGGACGCGCCCGCTCCCCTACGAGGAGCAGCGCGAGGTGTACCGGCGGACGCTCGTGGACCTCCATGACCGCCGCTGGCGGTTCATGAACACGCTCTTCTCCATCTCCGAGGCCGGCATCTACCTCCAGCTCGTCGACAAGCTCGACGCCGGCGAGCTCCCCGACGCCATCGGCTACGACGAGCTCCACCAGATCGTCCGCCGGACGCTCGACAAGGCCCACCTCGAGGGCCTCCTCAAGGCCGAGATCCTCGCCGACCCCGATCGGTTCGTCGAGCGCGACCCGGACGTCCCGCTCACGCTCCTCGACCAGAAGGAGTCGGGCAAGAAGGTCATCCTCATCACCAACTCCGAGTGGGAGTACGCCGCGCCGATCCTCCGCTACGCCTTCGACCCGTACCTCCCGGGCGACATGACGTGGCGCGACCTGTTCGACCTCGCCATCGTGGGCGCGCGGAAGCCGGACTTTTTCGACCAGCAGGCGCCGGCCTTCGAGGTCGTCGGCGAGGACGACGAGGGGCGGGCCGTGCTCCGCAGCAACGCCGGGCCGCTCGACGAGGGCCGCGTCTACGTGGGCGGCAACGCGGCGCTCGTCGAGGCCAGCCTCGGCCTCCGCGGCTCCGAGATCCTCTACGTCGGCGACCACGTCTTCGCCGACGTCAAGGCGTCGAAGAGCGTCCTCCGCTGGCGGACGGCCCTCGTGCTCCGGCCCCTCGAGGACGAGATCGAGGCGATGGACGCGTGGCGCGACGAGCAGGATCGCCTGACCCTCCTGATGCGCGAGA
>JAAXJP010000161.1:0-6640 GCA_012269805.1 Rubrivirga sp. | reverse complement strand
ACCGACCGGATCACGGCCACGCGCGACCGGCTCCTCACGATCGACGCCGAGATCGCCCCGCTGGCGGCGGCCTCGGCCCGGCTCGTCAACGAGAGCTGGGGGCCGCTGATGTGGGCCGGCAACGACAAGAGCCACCTCGCCCGCCAGATCGAGGCCTCCGCCGACGTCTACACGGCCCGCGTCTCCAACTTTCTCCACTACACGCCGTTCGTGTACCTCCGGAGCCCGCGCGGGACGCTCCCCCACGACCACCGGACGCCCCAGGACCCCGGCCTCGAGGCGGCCTCCCGCGAGATGGGCCTCGACGGCCTCGGCGGGGGGGATGGGGAAACGGGGACCGGGAAATAGGGAACGGGCAGATCGCTTCCTCTTACCCTTTTGCAACCCATTTCCCGTCTCCAGTGCCCGACTCCTCCCCTCTCTCCAAGTCCCAGAAGCGCGTGCTCGACGACGCGCTCCGGCTCGTCCGCGACCAGCGCCGGCGGGCCGACGCCGAGGGCGCCCCGCTCGCGCCCGACCACGCCTGGACCACGCCGTTCGGGCTGGGGTACTTCGTCGGCGCCGTCGACGGGCTGTGCCAGGCCCACGACGTCCCGTTCGACGGGATGGCGCTGGCGATCCTCGGGCTCGTCCTCGACGACACGTTCCAGCGGCCGCAGAGCGACCGGCTCCGGCACCGGGCCGTCGAGCTGATGCAGGCCGGCGACGCCGACTTCGCGCGCGGCCGGCCGTGGGGCGGCAACGAGGCCATCGGGATGCAACGCGGGCTGATGAAGCCCGTCGGGCTCGTCCACCTCGCCCAGGGCCACGAAGACCGGATGGGCGGCCCGGTCGGCGGCCCCGCGGCCTAGTCGCGCCCTCTTCCAGGGGCCCCCTCTGCCTCGGCATCGAGGTCGGCCAGCCCGTCCTATCTTCTCCTCTATGCCCCCTCATGACTCCCCCCGACGGGTGTTCCTCGTCGACGACCACCGTTGGTTGCTCGACACCCTCGCCCACGTCCTCTCGCTCGAAGACGGGATCGAGGTCTGCGGGACGGCGACGTCGGGGGAGGAGGCGATCGAGACGCTGCCCGACCACGTCGACGTGCTCCTCACCGACATGCGGCTGCCGGGGATGAGCGGGGCCGACGTCGTCCGCGCGCTGGCCACCCGGCGGCCGGACGTCGCCTGCGTGGTCGTCTCGGCCAAGCCGGGCGACGAGGTCCGCGCGGAGGCCCTCGACGCCGGCGCCGTCGCCTACGTCGTAAAGGGCGACCTGCCGGCCCTCGTCCACACCATCCACACCTGCTGCGCCCCCGCATGAACGACGCCCGCGCCCGGTTCAACGTAACGGAAACTGGGCGCGGCCAGCGTCCGATGGTGTTCGCGCACGGCTTCGGGTGCGACCAGACGATGTGGCGCGAGGTGGCCCCGGCCTTCGAGGCCGACTACCGCGTCGTCCTGTTCGACTTTATCGGGGCCGGCGGCTCCGACACGTCGGCCTACGACCCCGAGCGGTACGCCTCGCTCTCGGGCTACGCCGACGACGTGCTCGCCATCTGCCGGGAGCTCGGCCTCGAGGACGTCGTGTTCGTGGGCCACTCGGTGAGCGCCATGATCGGCATCCTCGCCTCGCTCCGCGACCCGGGCCGGTTCCGTTCCCTCGTCCTGGTGGGCCCGTCGCCGTGCTACATCAACGACCCGCCCTACGTGGGCGGGTTCGAGCGCGAAGACATCGAGGGCCTCCTCGCCATGATGGAGAAGAACTACGGCGGGTGGGCGCAGGCCATGGCCCCGGTGATCATGAAGAACCCCGACCGGCCGGCGCTCGCCGCCGAGCTCGAGGAGCTGTTCTGCGCCACCGACCGCGACATCGCGCGTGACTTCGCGGCCGTCACGTTCCTGTCGGACAATCGGGACGACCTCGGCGAGGTCGAGGTCCCGTCGCTCATCCTCCAGTGCACCGACGACGCGATCGCTCCGGACGCGGTCGGGGAGTACCTCCGGGACCGCCTCCCCCACAGCACGTTCCGCAAGCTCCGCGCGAACGGGCACTGCCCGCACCTGAGCCACCCGACGGAGACGACGGAGGTCATCCGGGACTACCTCGCGGCCGACCCGGGGGCCCCGTGGACGGCCTAATCGATACGGCGCCCTGCGGCATCCTCCTGGCCGACGACGCCAGCCTCATCCTGGACGCCAACCGGACGCTGGCCGACGCGCTGGGGTACTCGTTGGAGGCCCTTCGCGGCAAGGAGGTCCGCACGGTGCTGGCGCGCGGCGCGCGGATCTACTACCAGACCCACGTCTTCCCGCTACTCCGCCTGCGCGGTGAGGTCCACGAGATCTACCTCTCGCTGCGGACGGCCGGGGAGGAGGACCTCCCCGTCTTGCTCAACGCCGTGCGACGAGAACACGACGACGGTCCGATCACCGAGATCGCGGTGGTGCCCATCGAGCGTCGGAGTCGGTTCGAGGACGAGATCCTAGAGGCCCGGCGAGCGGCCGAGACGGCCAGCCAGTCGAGGGCCCGCTTCCTCTCGATGCTGTCGCACGACATCCGGTCGCCGCTCTCGGCCATCGCCTTCTCCGCCGACCTCCTCGCGCGGGGCGCCTTCGGTCCCGTGACCGAGGCCCAGACGCGCGAGCTCGGGCAGATCGCGTCGGCCGGGCGCTACGTGCTCCGGCTGGTGTCGGACGTCCTCGAGTTCTCCCGCCTCGAGACCGGCCGCGTCGACGTGTGCCCCGTCCGGGTCGACGTGGCGGAGGCGGCCGACGCGGCCCTGGCGCTGGTGGCAGGCCAGGCCGACGGCGCCGGCGTCCGCCTCGAGCGCCCCGACGCGCCGGCGCTGACGGCCTGGGCGGACCGCGACCGGCTCCTGCAGATCCTCGTCAACCTCCTCGGCAACGCCATCAAGTTCACGGGCGCGGGTGGCCGCGTGACGGTGACCTGGAGCGCCAGCCCCGACCACGTCGCGGTCCACGTCGAGGACACGGGGCCCGGAATCGCCCCGGACCGGCAGGCGGCCGTGTTCGCCCCGTTCGTCCAGGACGACGCGGCGCCGGCCGACGGGAGCGTCGGGCTCGGCCTCGCGATCAGCCGCGAGCTCGCGCGGGCCATGGGCGGCGACCTCACGGTCGAGAGCGCTCCCGGCGAGGGCGCCACCTTTACCGTGGCGCTCCCCCACCCACCGGCGGCGTAGCCCCTCCCGCCTCGACGCCGAGGCGGGGCCGGCTAGAGCCGGCGGAACCGGATCGTGAGCGTCCCGCGGTTGTTGCGCTGGTCGCGGTAGACGTCCGGGTCGAAGGCCTCCAGGTTCACGCCCGTCTGCGTGAAGGTGGACTCTAGCACGTTGGCCTCCTCGTCGTAGTTGAGGACGAACTGGTCCGGGAGGAAGATGTCGGCGAGGTCGTCGACGTCGTCCTGGGTGACGGCCTCGAACGAGGCCCGCCCGCGCGTGGCGCCGACCTCGAGCTCGATCCGGCTCGACGGCCGGCCATTCTCGTACCGGACCACCATCTGGGCCTCACCGTCGCCGCCGAAGATCTCGAGCGTCGTGCCCGCGTCGTCGATGAGCTCGCCGAGGTTGGCGGTCGGGAGGCTCTGCGTCGTCGGGTCGAAGGTCAGCTCTTCGAGCGTGTAGATCCCGTCGACGAGGTCGAGGTCACGGCCGGGGTTGTTCGAGTCACAGCCGGTGAAGACGGCGACGGCGAGAGCGACGGCGAGGAGGGCGCAGCGCGGGCAAGTCGGCATGGCGGGGGCGTCCGGGGAGAGAGGAGCGGCATCTACGCACGGGCCGCCGGTTTCGTGCCCGGGGTCACGCGTTGGCCCTTACTCTCCGCTCGGCGACCGGGGCGGAATCGTGACCTCCGCCAGCGCGAGCGCCCCGACGAGCCCGTAGCCGCCCTCGACGTTCGACGGCAAGTTGATCGGCTCGGCGAACGGGTTGTCGCCGCCACCGCCGAAGGAGACGATCTGGTACGTGTCGTAGACGTCGCCGGAGAGGGCCGCGAGCTGGACGACCAGCTCCCCGTCGGTGTCCTCCCGGACGTAGCTGCTGCTCGGCGTGATGACGAACGTCTTGTCCCGACCGTCGAAGGTCTCGTCGGGGAACGTGGCGGTCGAGACCCCACTGCCAGCGACCTCGCGCGCGGCGGCGAGGATCACCGGGTCCGCCGTGTCGAACGACGTGAGCGCCCGAGCGTCCCGGCGCGCGACGTACGACGAGTCCGTGCAGACGCCGTTCACGCAGGTCGTGCTCCGCACGGACACGGTCGCCCGGAGAAGGGAGAGGCCGTAGAGGTCCCCCCGCCCGCCCGGGTCGCCGATCGTCACGCGGAGCCGGCGGTCCCGGCCGGGCGCCGTCGGCTCCTCGACCACGGCGAGCGTCGGCCGTCGCGGCACGGTCACCGTCGCCTCGGCGGGCGGCAGGTCGGGGGCCTCGGCGCGGATCGTGTACGTCGCGCCGGCCTCGATGGGGACGGTCCCGGCGTACGGCCCGCACGGGAAGAACGGGGCCTGGCCGGTCTCCGGGTCGGGCGGGACGCCGTACGCCTCGCACGAGTCGGGCCGGAGCGCGAGCGTCTCGATAAACTGGCCGTCGCGGTAGAGCGACACGACGGCGTCCCTCGTGGCCTCTTGGCTGGTTCCGTACTGGTAGTTCCGGAGGTCGCGGCCCTCGTACGGGTCCCAGCTCTCGCCGAGGCGGACGGTCGCGACCGAGTCGGCGACGAGGACCGAGCGGAGGACGAGGCCGGCCTCGTACGGCGGCGTCTCGACGTCGAGCGTCGGCGTGAAGTCGCAGCCGGCGACGGCGAGCAGGGCGAGGAGCAGGGCCACCCCGCCCGCCTCGATGTCGAGGCGGGGGGAGCGGGGACGATCGGAGGGCGTGGCGCGCGTCATCAGAACGAGAACTGGTACGAGAGCGACGGGAGGACCGGGAAGAGCGCGACGCCGACCAGCTTCTGCCGGCGCTGGCGCGTCTCGACGTCGTACTCGGTGTTGAGCGTGGTCAGGAACGGGTTCTTCTGGTTCGTCGCGTTGTAGACGCTCAGCGAGAGCGCGTGGGGGCGCGGGCCGCGCCGGAAGTACCACGTCGCGCCGAGGTCGAGGCGGACGTAGGCCGGCAGCCGGTACCCGTTGCGCGGGCCGTAGACCGTCGTCTCCTGGGTGCCGCGGCCCTCGATCCAGTTGTCGACGGAGCTGAAGCCGAACTGCGTGCCTTCGTAGGCCGCGACCGGCAGCGTGACGGCGTCGCCGGTGCCGTAGACGAAGGCGGCCGAGACGTCGAACGCGCGCGAGAGTTGGTACAGCGCGACGGCCGACACGTCGTGCCGGCGGTCGTAGCGGAAGGGGAAGGTCTCGCCGTCGTTGAGCGCGTCGAACTGGCGGTCGGTCTTGGCGAGCGTGTAGCCGAGCCACGTCGTGAGCCGCTCGGTCCGGTGCTGGACGAACAGCTCGAGCCCGCGGCTCGTCCCGTCGCCCGTGACCACGAGCTCCTGCCAGTCGTCGAACGGCGTCGTGAAGGCGGCGCCCTCGCGGTAGGCCACGAGGCCCCGCATGTCGCGCCAGTAGCCCTCGAGCGTCCACGTCGTCCGGCCCGAGGGCGACGAGCCGGCCAGCCCGACGGCGACCTGCGAGCCCCGCTGCGGGCCGATGGAATCCGCCGGGACCCAGAGGTCGGCGGGGAGGCCAAGGCCGGCACCCGTCGTGAGGAGGTGGAGCGGCTGCTGCGTGATCGCCGCGCTCGCCTGGACGGCCAGCCGGGGAAAGAGCTGGTAGGCGGCCGAGGCCCGCGGCTCGAGCGACGGGTACGTGTAGCCACCCGTCGTGTAGATCGCGCCGTGGAGCCCGAGCCCGAGCTGGAGCTTGTCGCTCACGCGCCACTCGTCCTCGGCGTAGGCCACGAAGTCCGTCCCGAGCGTCCGGCTCGACCCGAGGAGGGTGTCGATGGCGATCCCCTCGCGGGCCACCTCGCCCGAGAGCGAGAGCGCGCCCGGCGTGAACCGGTGGACCGTCGCGCCGCCGCCGAGGCGGACGGTGTGGCCGCCACCCAGCGCGAGGTCCACGTCGCCCCGCACGCCGACGTCCCGGATGCCGGACTCGTAGCGGACGCGCGAGACGACCTCGTCGTCGGTCCCCACGCCCGCCTCGACGATCGCGCCGACCTCGAAGGCGTAGTCGCTGGCCGTCAGGGTGAGCGCGGCGAAGGCGCGGGGCGAGAGCACGCGGGTGTAGCGGAGCGCGCCCGTCAGGTTGCCCCAGTCGAGGCTGCCGCCGTAGACGTCCTCCTCCGTCTCGCAGTCGTCCTCCGGCGCGCACGAGCGGACCGTGTCGACGGCGTCGAAGCCGAACACGTCGGCGCCGCCGTAGAGGCTGAGGTAGACCCGGTCCCGCCTAGAGGGGCGCCAGTTCAGCTTCGCGTTGAGGTCGTAGAAGTAGGCCCGCGGGTCGACCTGCTCGCTGCTCCCCTCCTGCGCCGCGTCGATGAAGGGCTTCGCCACGACGTCGATGTAGGTCCGCCGGCCGGAGATCAGGAACGAGGCCTCGTCGGTGACCGGCCCCTCGAACAGGAGCCGCGACGACAACAGCCCGACCTGCCCCTGCCCACCGACCTCCTCGGTGTTGCCATCGCGGAGACGGACGTCGAGGACCGACCCGA
>JAAXJP010000203.1 GCA_012269805.1 Rubrivirga sp. | reverse complement strand
GGGTCCCCCGGGCCGCGGTGGGGGGGGGCGGCCCGGACGCCCGGGCCGGGGCGCCTACGGGCGCGGGCGCCCGCAAGGGGCGGGGGTGGCCTCGGCGGGCGGGATCTCGCGGTCCGCCAGTCGGGCGAGCGCCCGCGGAAGGTCGCGGCGGATGGCCTCGCCGGCACCGTCGTCGCGGCCCCGGTACAGCGCCATCATCGTGAGGCAGTCGGATCGGCCGCCGAACCGGTCGAGCAGCGGCCCCTGGTGGAGCCGGAACGCCTCGCGGAGGTGTCGGCGGACGGCCGTGCGGACGGCGTTCGTCTTGCGGCGGCCCGGCGCGAAGCCGACCTGGACGCCCACGTCGTGGCCCGGGGCCTCGCGCGGGACCGCCCGGTACAAGAGCACGACGGGCCCGGCGCGGACGCGCTCGACGTCGGCGCGGCCCCGGTCGAAGAGGGGCCGGATGAGCCGGCGCCGCTTGAGGCGACGGGAGCGCGGGAAGGCAGCCGGGCGCACGGCGGGCGCTCCGCTGGCGACCGAGGCCGCCGGCGGGCGGCTACTTGCCCGGCTTCGTGTCGCTGACCGTCAGGGCGTGGCGGCCCTTGGCGCGGCGGCGCTTGAGGACGTTGCGGCCGTTCTTGGTGGCCATGCGCGAGCGGAAGCCGTGCTTGTTGGCGCGCTTGCGGCGGCTGGGCTGGTAGGTGCGCTTCATCGGAGGGGCGCCAGAGGCGCGGCGTCGAAGGCCGGCGGGCGTCGCCGGCGGGGAAACACAAAGGCGCCGCCTGCGCGCTCTGGGGGCACGGGCGGCGGGCTCGAAAGATACCCTGCCGCCCCCGGCCTCCCGTGAAGGGCCGTTGACTTCGGACGCCCCCTCGCGCCGCGCGCGCATGCCGTATTGACGCGGCCCGCGCCCGGCCCGTACCTTCGTCGTCCGCCTCCCCGAGGGGCGGACGTGCGGGAATAGCTCAGTTGGTAGAGCATCAGCTTCCCAAGCTGAGGGTCGCGGGTTCGAGTCCCGTTTCCCGCTCCGGGCCGGTCGGCGCGCTGCCGGCCGGCCTTTTTTCGTCCGGCCCCGCCCCCCTCGGGCGGCCCGCCGAGGCGGACGCGGGCGGTTAGCTCAGTTGGTTAGAGCACCTCGTTTACACCGCGGGGGTCCGGGGTTCGAGTCCCTGACCGCCCACCGGCGCCCCGCGAGCGCGCCGCTGGAGACCGTTGCAGACCGCAACGCGCGGACGAGAGCCGGGGCGCACGCTGCACGAAGGCGAGACCGGAGGCGCTCCCCAGAGGCCGTGCGGGCCATCTCGAGGGACGGGCACGTCGTTTGGCGAAGGGCCGGGCGTCCCCGCTCCGCCCCATGCACGCCTCCGACGCCCCCGCCCTCCGCCGCACGCTCGGTCCCGTCCAGCTCACCCTCATGGGGGTCGGCGCCATCATCGGGACCGGCATCTTCGTCTTGACCGGGACGGCCGCCGCCGGCGGGCCCGGCCACGTCGGCGCCGGGCCGGCCCTCATCGTCTCGTTCGTGATGACGGGCGTGGCGTGCGGGCTGGCCGGCCTGTGCTACGCCGAGTTCGCCTCGATGATGCCCGTGGCCGGCAGCGCGTACACCTACGCGACGGCCGCCTTCGGCCGGCTCGTCGGGTGGATCATCGGGTGGGACCTCCTGCTCGAGTACGGGGTCGGCAACGTGGCCGTGGCCATCGGGTGGAGCGGCTACCTCCAGGGGCTCCTGGCCCAGGGCGGGATCGCGCTGCCGGCCTGGCTCGGGACCGACCCCATGACGGCGGCGCGGCTCGCGCCTGAGGTGCTCGCGGCCGCGCCCAGCGTGCTCGGCGTCCCGGTCGTGATCAACCTGCCGGCCATCCTCGTGGTCCTCGCCGTGACGCTGCTCCTGTGCGTCGGGACGAGCGAGAGCGCGCGCGTCAACGCGGCGCTCGTGGTCGTCAAGCTGGCGATGATCGCGCTGTTCCTGTGGGTCGGCGTCCGGCACGTGGACCCGGCCAACTGGGTCCCGTTCGCGCCGAACGGGTTCGGCGGGATGCTGACCGGCGCGGCCCTCGTCTTTTTCGCTTACATCGGGTTCGACGCCGTGAGCACGACGGCTGAGGAGGCCCGGCAGCCCCAGCGCGACGTGCCCATCGGGATCCTCGCCAGCCTCGCCGTCTGCACGGTCCTCTACGTGGCCGTCGCGGCCGTCCTGACCGGGATGGTCCCGACGGCGAGCCTCGCCAACGCCGAGCCCGTCGCGGCGGCGCTCCGGGCCGTGGGGTCCGGCGGCGTGGCCGCCGTCGTCTCGGCCGGCGCCGTGCTCTCGATGGCCAGCGTGCTCCTCGTCATGCAGCTGGGCCAGACGCGCGTGCTCTTCGCGATGAGCCGCGACGGGCTGCTCCCCGCCCGGATGGCGCGCGTCCATCCGCGGTTCCGGACGCCGGCCTTCGCGACGGTCCTGACGGGCCTGTTCGTGGCCGTCGGCGCCGGCCTCGTCGACATCTCGGCCGCCGCCGAGCTGACCAACATCGGGACGCTGTTCGCCTTCGCGCTGGTCTCCGGCGGCGTGTGGTGGCTCCGCCGGACGCAGCCCGACGCCGAGCGGCCGTTCCGGGTCCCGGCCCTCGGGCTCGTCGCCACGCTGTCGATCGCGTCGTGCGTCGGGCTCATGCTCGGGCTGCCGCCGCAGACGTGGGTCCGGTTCGGCCTCTGGCTCCTGCTCGGCCTCGCGGTCTACGCGCTCTACGGCCGCCGGCACGTCCGCCGGACCGCCCCGCCGTCGTCGCTCGCCGTCCCCACGCCCGGCGCCCCGCCGGCTCTGTCCCCCCAGCCGGTCTGAGC
>JAAXJP010000700.1:259-2814 GCA_012269805.1 Rubrivirga sp. | reverse complement strand
CCCCGAGGCCGGCGACTACGAGCTCTCGCTCACGGACGCCCCCGGCGCCGTCGGCCCGCGCGACGTGATCGTCGAACTCCGCGACGGGACGGAGACCACGACGCTCGACGCCAGCGCGCCGTACGCGTTCTCCGTCGCCGACGGCGAGAACCTCGCGGGCCGGTTCTCGCTCCTCGTCTCGCTCGGCGCGGGCGTGGCGACCGAGCCGGCCCCCCAGGGCGTCGCGATGTCGGTGTACCCGAACCCGTCGGCTGGAGCCACGACCGTGGTCTTGGCGGGCGCCGAGGGCGAAGCCCGCGTGGCGGTCTACGACGCGCTCGGGCGCGAGGTGCTCGTGCTCCACGACGGCTTGGCCGCGGGCAGCATCCAGGCCCGTGTCGAGGCCGGCCAGCTTGCGCCGGGCGCGTATGTGGTCCGCGCTGCGACCGGCACGACCGTCCAAACGCGGTCGCTGACCGTCGTCCGCTAGCGCCCCTCGACGCCGGAGCACCGCGCCCCGCCGGCACCCGCCGGCGGGGCGCTCGCGTATCCAGGCTGCGTCGTGGGGGCAGCCTCGACGTCGGGATCTAGCGCCGGGCCCGGGCGTCCCGGGGGCATGCCCGCTCCCCGCCCCATCGGCATCGTCGGCGGCGTCGGCCCGATGGCCGGCCTCGACCTCGTCCACAAGATCACGGCCGCTACGCGCGCGCGCCGCGACCAGGACCACCTGCCGGTCACGCTCGTCTCGCACCCGCACCGGATCGGCGACCGGACCGACTTCCTGCTCGGCCGGACGACCACGAACCCCGGCGTCGCCCTCGCAGACCTCGCCGAGGCGCTCGTCGCAGGCGGCGCCGAGGTGGTCGCCATCCCCTGCAACACGGCCCACGCGCCGGCCATCGTCGGCCGCGTCCGCGAGCGGCTCGACGGCCGAGCCGAGTTCGTCGACATGATCGATGCGGTGGCCGACGAGATCCGGCGCCGGTTCCCGGCCGCCCGCCGCGTTGGCGTCCTCTCGACGACGGGCACTCAGGCCGCCCGCGTCTACCCGGACCGCCTCGCCCCCCTCGGCCTCGACGTGATCGCCCCCGACGCCGCGCTCCAGGAGTCGACCGTCCACCCCGCCATCTATGACGCGACCTACGGCGTCAAGAGCGTGTCGGCGCCGGTGACCGCCCGGGCCGTGGCGGGGCTGCGGGCCGGGCTCGACCACCTGATCGAGGCCGGCGCCGAGGTCGTGGTCCTCGCCTGCACCGAGATCCCGCTGGCCCTCCCGATGGACGAGGTCGGGGGCGTCCCGGTCCTCGACGCGACGCGCGTGCTGGCCCGCGCCGTGGTCCGCCGGAGCTGCCCGGAGGCGCTGGCCGACGCGTGACCGGCCGGGGCGATCCGTAGACTGCCGGCCCGCCCGCCGTTCCCCCCGATGCCGCGCCTCGTCCTCCTCACACTCCTGGCGGCCCTCGCCGCTCATGCCCAGCCGACGCTCGAGGCGGACCGCCCCCGGGCCCGCGACCTCGGGCTCGCCGTCGGGATCCTGCCGCCGGGGCCGCTCAACGCCATCACCGACGTCGCCGGCGTCCGTGTGGGCCACGCGACCGTGATCGAGGGCGACGCCGTGCGGACGGGCGTGACGGCCATCCTCCCGCACGGGGGGAACGTCTACGAGGAGCGCGTGCCGGCCGCCGTCGTGGTCGGCAACGGGTACGGCAAGCTTCTCGGCGTAACCCAGATCCGCGAGCTCGGCGAGATCGAGACGCCCATCCTGCTCACGTGCACGCTCTGCGTCTGGCGCGCGGCCGACGCCCTCGTCGAGATCCTCCTGGAGCAGCCCGGAATGGAGGGGGTCCGGTCGCTCAACGCCGTTGTGGGCGAGACGAACGACGGGTTCCTCAACGACATCCGGAGCCGGCCGGTCCGCCCGGAGCACGTGGCCGAGGCCCTCGCGGCAGCGTCAGACGGGCCGGTCGTCGAGGGCTCCGTCGGCGCCGGGACCGGGACGGTCGCGTTCGGCTGGAAGGGCGGGATCGGGACCGCCAGCCGGGCCCTGCCGGCGTCGCTCGGCGGGCACACCGTCGGCGTCCTCGTCCAGTCCAACTTCGGCGGCGTGCTCGCGATGAACGGCGCGCCGGTCGGCCGCGAGCTCGGCCAGTTCGCGTTCCAAGAGGCCCTCGGCGAGAGCGCCGACGGGAGCATCATGATCGTCGTCGCGACGGACGCCCCGCTCGACGCGCGGCTGCTGGAGCGGCTGGGCCTGCGGGCGCTCGTCGGCCTCGGGCGGACCGGCGCCGCGTTTACGAACGGCTCCGGCGACTACGTGATCGCCTTCTCGACGGAGCGCGACGGCGGCCCGCGCGTCCCCAACAGCGCGATGTCGCCCCTCTTCCAGGCCGTCGCCGAGGCGACCGAGGAGGCCGTCTACAACTCGATGCTGCGGGCGACGACCGTGACGGGCGACCGCGGGACCGTCGAGGCGATCCCCCTCGACCGCGTCACCGAGATCCTCGACGCCTACAACGCCCGCGGCTGGGACCGGTCGCTCCCGCCGGGCCGCGACTGACCCCGCCTCGGCGCCGAGG
>JAAXJP010000700.1:0-249 GCA_012269805.1 Rubrivirga sp. | reverse complement strand
GGCGCGCGGCGCGCGGGGCGCGGCCGTCGACGCGGGTCCCGCCCCGGTGGGCGAGGGCGGTGAAGGCCTTGGGGGCGAGCGGCGGTGCGGGCCGCAAGCTAGGCCCGCAGGGGCCCCGCCTACCGGAGCGCCCGCCCCGCCCCACGATTCTCCTCCGGGGCGGCTTCCCGGATGGAGCGACTGGAAAAACCGGCCCGGACGGCCGGATTTCGCACTCATCCCCCGAACCAGAGGCCGCCTCCGTCGTAT
>JAAXJP010000350.1 GCA_012269805.1 Rubrivirga sp. | reverse complement strand
AGTACTACGAATACTAGTCCTTACGATACGCCATATTCAAATTACCCATATGCAAGAAAGAGCCATTGGAGTTCTGACTGGTACAATACATGGTCAAATGATACAAGACCATTTATTGTAGAATTTGAAAGGCAAGACGCTCCTGTAGCTGTTTCGTCCCAATATTGTGATAGTGTTGAGTTAAAAGCGAATACAATTAAGACTGCTGATAAACCAGGTTTTGATCAGGTCTATTGGACAGTGTTGGATGCAAATGGCGATAACGACACTATTAACTCCGGCGAATACTTCACTTTTACTGAGGACGCTTCAGTTACTCTTCACGGGGTCTTTACTAGGAGTGATGGACAATCTTGTACGATTAGCAGCGTATTACCGAAGAATATAAATATTTACAATACTCCGGAATTATCTATTTCTTCATCTCAGCCGTTTGCAGATATATGTAGTGCAGGTGCGAAGGATACAGTAACAGCAACTTATGATTTAGGTACGATTGTTTGGGCTGGTGGTCAAACTACTGATACACTTGTAGTAAATGGAGCGGCAACTTATATCGCAACAGTAACAAACAATGGCTGTTCGATTACTGACTCTATTATCAAGGCATGTGCCATGTATGTAGACTCTTTAAACGGGGATGATATTAATGGAGACGGTAGTGAAAGTGCCCCTTATGCGACTATTCAAACAGCCATTGATTCTGCTGTAGCAGGGCAATCGATTTATGTTGCTCCGTATACATATGTTGAGAACCTTAACATAGATAAACCTGTAAGGTTATTATCAGAATATATAACTGAAAATGACTCTGCCGCTCGCTTTTCTACCATAATTAAGGGTAGAATAGAAAGCTATAATTCATTCTCATCTGACGGGAATTCCTTCTGGATTGGTGGATTTACTTTGGATCAATCAAACTCTTTCCAAACAGGTTTGAGGTTAGATACATACAATAGCCAGAATCTTGAAAGCAAAGGAATAAAGATTAGTAATTCAGAAATCATAGTTCCTTCAAGTGAGGTTTCTATTTATTCGAGTAATGTTGATGTGGAAGTTGAAGATGTAAACTTCTCTGGTTCAAACTCTTCTTATGTAATTGGATTAAACGGAACTGAAGCAAACTTTGATAAGTCAACATTTAGGGTAAATGTTACATCTACAACGGGAAGTTTTAACCTCTTCTCTGTCAATAGTTCTAATGTTGAGCTTAAAAACAGCTTAATACAGCTATCTGGTAACGAGCAAAAAGCATTTAACATCTCGGATGGATCAGAGTTGAGATTTATTCAATCAACAATGTATGCAGATAGCGCAGTCAATGCGACTGGCTTTAATGCTTATTCTTATTCTAGTCCATCGAAAGTAATCATTGACGGCTCTGTGATTGGAGATCTTGGAGGCCTTCTTTATTACGGCTACAAGGATATGTACATGATGATGAATGGAAATTCCTCATCGACTGCAGAGTTATCATTTGCTTTGAAAAACAGTGTTGTTGATTATTCATTAAGTTCAATCGATACAAACAATGTAAATGCAACATTTGTCAATAACATTCATGGTAACCCTGAACTTGAGGCTAATGGTTATTTAAGTCAATATTCTCCTGCTCTTGGGGTGCTACCTGCTGGATATGACAATAAGGATATTAGCGAGGAGCAAAGACCACAGCCGGTTGGCTCAGATCCAGATGCGGGTGCGAAAGAAAATATCTTAGGCGCTCCGAATCAATTGTTAACTCTGAAAAACTGTGGTGACTTTGTAACATTTACATCGACTGTTGCAGGATCATTTGAGCTTAACATTACATCAACTGATAGTAGTTACACTACATCGGACTACACAACAGCTCTCATTGGAGATACCAATATCGTCCAGGTACTATCGGACAACGTAATCCTTCTCCAGGATACCTTGATTTCATTTAGTCTTTTGGAGCTAGATGTTAAGAGAAGCTGTTATGATTATGACATTACGTTGATGGCTTCGTCTTCAATCGGTGGAGTATTTACACTGTATGACACTACCCAAAATGCAATGGGTGCTCAAAATGTATTTAAGTATTTGACAAGCGGCGGTACAAGAGACTCTATAAACTACTTATCCGCGGGTAATAAAGGCTATTATTTCAAAGCGAGTAACGGTTGTGAAGTTTCAGATTCAGTTGACCTTTACAGTAAAAAGGATAACTATATCTACGTATCCGAAACTGATGGTGTAAACACCAACTACGGTGATATCAACAATCCTGTAAAAACCATTTCAAAAGCAGTTAGTCTAGCTTGCGAGGGGGATACAATTTATGTGCTTCCAGGTACTTACACTGAAGAGCTTACTATTAACAAGTCGGTTTCTATTCTCTCGGATTATGTTCGTTTAGGAACACAAAGCGCTCTCACGGCAACAAAAATTAAGTCTAGAAACGGTAATCATGCAATCCACTTTAATGGTTCTTGGAATAGAACGGCAAGATTAGAAGGGTTTACATTATTTGGTAAGACAACGAATCAATATTACGGTGTTCTTACTGCAACCAACTTCTATGGATCAACAGATAGTGTAGGTACATTTACGAGACCTGTAGTCTTCAAAGATCTAATTCTTAGAGACAATTCTGTGGGCTGGGGATGGTCTCAGCCAGCGGCTGCGTTGTATTTATCTAACGCTGATGCCCTTGTAGAAGATGTGATTATCAAAGACAATAATTCGTCTCAAAGCAATCACCCGAACGTTGTTTCTGTGATGAGCTCAAATGTGCTATTCCGCAATGTTGAGTTCCTAGAGAACTTCGCTAGTTATGCGGTCTTAGCAC
>JAAXJP010000139.1 GCA_012269805.1 Rubrivirga sp. | reverse complement strand
ACGACGCCGTCTACGCCCGCCAGCCGTACGGCTGGCGGGCGTAGACGGCGTCGTAGCCCTCGGCCCCGACCTCGCGGGCGAGCTGTTGGAACAACCACACGGCCGACACCTCGAGCCCGGAGCGGAGCGAGTGGTCGCGGTTCCACGAGTCGGCCCACCGCTCGACGCCGTCCCACGCCACGAGCGAATCGACGTCCGACACGACGCCCCGGTCGAGAAAGACGAGGGCGTTCCAGATCTTCGACGTCGAGGCGGGCGAGAACCGTCGAGCGGCGCGCTCCGGGTCGTGGCGGGTGGTCCGGCCCGTCGCCGCGTCGTAGAGGACGAACGTGCCGACGGCGCCCTCGGCCCGAAACGCGGCGCTCCAGTCGGCGACCGAGTCGGCCGGGGAGACGGCCGAGGCGGCCGGAAGCGGAGGGACGGCGTCGGACGCGCAGGCGGCCAGCAGGGGCGAGCCCAGCAGCGCGAGCGTCAGGAGGGGCACCTTCATCGATCCCGAGTGGGGGGCGAGACAAGATCGGGCCCGACGGGGGCGACGGCCTCCTACGCCTCGGGCGTCTCGGCCTCGGACACCGTCTCCACACGGACGTCGAGGATCCGGTTGTCCTCGACCGATTCGACGCGGAGGACGAGGCCCTCGTGCCGGACCTCGTCGCCGGGCGACGGGATGTCGCCGACGAGGTGGAGGATGAGGCCGCCGAGCGTCTCGAAGTCGAAGTCGTCCGTGTCGAGCTCGACCCCGACCGCCTCGGCGAGGTCGTCGAGGTCGATCCGGGCCTCGGCGCGGTAGACGCCGGGCTCGACCGCGTGCACGAGCCGGTCGTCGTCGACGTCGAGCTCGTCGCGGATCTCGCCGACGACCTCCTCGAGCAGGTCCTCGAGCGTCACGAGGCCGGCCGTCCCGCCGTACTCGTCGACCACGATGGCCATGTGCGTGCTCGAGCCCTGGAAGTCGGCGAGCATGTCGTCGAGGGCCTTGCTGGGCGGGACGAAGAGCGGGCGCCGCGCGATGGCCTCCCAGTCGGGCGTCGAGCCGTCGCCGTCGAGCGACGGCAGGAGGTCCTTGGCGTAGACGACGCCGAGGACGTTGTCGAGGTGCTCGCGGAAGAGGGGGAACCGGGAGTGCCCGCTCTCGCGGATCAGGCCGAGCGCCTCGTCGAGGTTGGCGTCGGCGCTGAGGGCCTGCATGTCGACGCGGCTGACCATGACCTCGCGGACCGTCGTCTCGCCGAACTCGACGATCGAGTGGATAAGGGCCCGTTCCTCCTCGCCGATCGAGCCCTCCGCCTCGCCGACGTCGGCCATCGACTTGATGTCGTCGGAGGAGAGGGCCTCGGCCTCGCGGCGGAACCGCGACTGGACCGCCGAGGCGAGCCCGGCCAGCAGGTCGGCGAGCGGGGTCACGAGGCGGATCAGTGGCGTCAGCGGGCCCGAGACGCTCCGCGCGAAGCGGACGGGCTGCCGGCTCGCCATCAGCTTCGGGGCGATCTCGCTCGTCACGAGGAGGACAAACGTGAGGCCGACGACGTTGGCCGTGAGCGCGACCCAGGGCTCCCACGCGAGCGCCGCGCTCGCCGCCAGCATGAGCTGCGTCGACAGGATCGCGGCCCCTACGTTGACGACCGTGTTGAGCAGGAGGATCGCCGCGAGGAGCCGCCGCGGGCGGTCGAGCAGCGCCAGCACCCGGGCCGCATCGGTGGCGGCGTCTTGGCCGAGGTCCTCCCGGTCGCCGGCCGACACGGAGAACAGGGCCACCTCGGACCCCGAGAACAGGGCCGACAGGGCCAGCAGAAGCACGAACGCGCCGATCTGGATCGCCAGGCCCGTGGGGCCAGGGAGGACGTCGGCGAGAGGGAGGGCCGCGAGGGCCAGACTAGAGGCGGGGTCCAAGGCGGGTGGACCAGGCGAAACAACGGGCCGGGGCCCTACGGGACCGGCGGGAGGCCGGTCAACGAAGATACAGGTTGGACGTTTCGGTGCCTAGCCTTCCGAGTGTGGACGTTCCGCGCGGGCGCGGTGGACGAAACGAGAACCGGGCGGCCGCCCGAAGGCCGCCGCCCGGCGAGTCGTCCGGTCGTCCGTCCTGCCGAGGGCGCCGCCCGCCTCGGGACCGAGGCGAGCGGGGCCGGGGCGGCGACTAGAACGGGAGGTCGTCGTCCGGCTCGAACGAGTAGTCGTCGTTCGAGGCCTGCTGGCGGGCCGGCTGCTGGCGCTGGCCGCCACCGCCGCCGTTGTTCGAAGACCGCTGCTGCGGGCGCGACTGGTCGAAGTCGTAGTCGCTGCCGCCCGACGAGCCGCCGGAGTCGCGGCCGCCGAGCATGGTCATCTCGCGGACCTTGACCTCGGTCGTGTAGCGCGTGTTGCCGTCGCGGTCCTCCCACTGGCGGGTCTGGAGTTGGCCCTCGAAGTAGACCTGCGAGCCCTTCTTGAGGTACTCGCCGCAGATCTCCGCGAGGCGGCTCCACGCGACCACGTTGTGCCACTCGGTGTTCTCGACCTGGTTGCCGTCCCGGTCCTTGTACGTCTCGGTCGTGGCGAGGCGCATGTTGCAGACGGCGGTGCCGCTGCCGGTGTACCGGAGCTCGGGGTCCTGGCCGAGGTTGCCGATGAGGATGACTTTGTTAACTCCGCGTGCCATGATGGCTGGGGGTGCGAGAGCGGGTGTTGGAACGCTCTCTGGTACATGAGTCCGCCCGTCCGGCGGAGGTGCCGGCGAGCCGTTCGAGTGCTCCGCCCGAAGGCGGACGCGCAGGATAGACCGACGCGTCAACCTCGGCGTAACCTGCGAGACCAAAAATATCAGGAGACCGTGCCAACCCCGCGTCACACCCCGTTCCCCTACGACGTCGCCGACCTCGGGCTGAGCGCCGACGACCGTGCCGCCGCCCACTCGAGCCTGTTCGAGGACTTCGTCGCCATCGTCCGCCGCCTCCGCCGCGAGTGCCCGTGGGACGTCCAGCAGACCCACGACTCGACCAAGCACCTCACCATCGAGGAGGCTTACGAACTCGTCGACGCCATCGACGAGGGCGACCCGCGCGAGATCCAGAAAGAGCTCGGCGACCTGTTCCTCCACGTCCTCTTCCACGCCCACATCGCCGAGACCGCCGGGACGTTCGACCTCGCGGACGTGATGCGGGCCGAGATGACGAAGCTCGTCCGCCGCCACCCGCACGTGTTCGGCGACGAGGTCGTGGGCGGGACCGGCGACGTGCTCCGAAACTGGGAGGCCATCAAGCGCGCCGAGCGCGCCGAGGCGGGGGAGACGGAGGCGCCCCGCGCGGCGCTCGACGGCGTGCCGGACGCGCTCCCGGCGCTCCTCCGCGCCGAGCGGGTCCAGGAAAAGGCGGCCGCCGTGGGGTTCGACTTCCCGACGGCCGAGGAGGCCTGGGAGAAGGTCCGCGAGGAGGCCGACGAGGTCCGCGAGGCGGACGGCCTCGACGCGCTCGAGGACGAGGTCGGCGACCTCCTCTTCGCCGTCGTCAACTACGCGCGGCTGCGGGGCGTCGTGCCGGAGACGGCCCTCCGGCGGACGGTGGCCAAGTTCTCGCGCCGGTTCCGCGCCGTCGAGGCCGACCTCGGCGACCGGCTGGCCGAGGCGGGCCTGGACGAGATGGACGCGGCCTGGGACGCGGCCAAGGCCGACGAGCGTCAGGCGCTCTGAAGGTCCGGGAGCTCGTCGATGCCGAGGAACTCCGCGGCGCTCGACGCCGAGTTGAAGCCGAGCACGGAGCGCCCGAAGGGCTTCGCGAGCTGGGCGTAGAACTTGACGGAGTAGAGGATGAGCGGCTTGTGAGTCACGACGATGGTCGTGCTGCCGGCGAGGGCCTCCTGCGTCCGGCGCTCGAGGTCGAGCAGCTGGGGCACGTCGGCGGGCAGGATGTCGACGGCTGGGGAGAATCGGACGTCCCAGACTTCCGTGAAGCCGGGCCGCCACCGTTCGTCGGAGGCCAGGACGATCCCCGCCTCGAGGATCGTGTCGACGGTGACCCGTCCGCGCGGCTGAACCAGCCCATACCGATCGCTCGGGCTGACGGCAACGAAGTCGAGACGCGGCGAGGCTTGGGGCGTGGCCATGGGCCTTGGACGGCCCCGGCCCGAGTCGGTTGCGACCACGTTGGCGTCGGCGCGGGACCGCCTCTCTGGGGCACCGACGTCGGGCGTCCGCGCCACGCCGCTCCGCCGCGGGGTGCGCGGCGACGCCGTGGAGGCCGCCCAGCAGCTCCTGTGCGTCGCCGACGACGAGACCGGGATGGACGGTGCGTTCGACGCTGGGCCCGACCGAGCCGTCCGCGACTTCCAGCGCAACCGCGATGCGCCGGGCCGGGGCCGCCGGCTGTCGGTCGACGGCCCCGTCGGGTACCGGACGCGGCAAGCCGTCGAGGCCGCCATCGCCGCGGGGGGGGCGATAGCGCGTCGCGCTAGAGCGCCTCTTTCGTGCTCGGGAGGCGGTCGCCCGAGGCGTCTCGCGCGACCGCCTGCCGGAGCGCCCGGGCGGCGGCCTTGAAGAGCGCCTCGATCCGGTGGTGGTCGTTCCGCCCGCGGAGCACGTCGAGGTGGAGCGTGAGGCGGGCGTGCTCGGCGACGCTCCACCAGAAGTGCTCCACCAGCTCGGTCGACAGGTCGCCGACGCGCTCGCGGTCGAAGCGGGCCTCGCACACGAGGTAGGACCGGCCCGAGAGGTCGACGACGGCGCGCGCCAGCGCCTCGTCCATAGGCACCGTCGCCTCGCCGTAGCGGGTGATGTAGGCTTTGTCGCCGAGCGCCTCGGCGAAGGCGCGGCCGAGACAGATGCCGACGTCCTCGACCGTGTGGTGGTCGTCGACGTGGAGGTCGCCCTCGCACTCGACCGTCAGCCCGAACCGGCCGTGGCGGGCGAACAGGTCGAGCATGTGGTCGAGGAAGCCGACGCCGGTAGCGTTCCGGTACGTCGGGTCGTCGGCGTCGAGGTCGAGCGCGAGGCGGACGGACGTCTCGGCCGTCTGGCGCTCGACGCGGGCGGAGCGGGGGGGGAGAGGGGCCATGCCAGAAGCTAGGCCCGATCCCCGCCCGCCGGCTCTCTCCGCCTCGGTGCCGAGGCGGGCGGTGTGACGGATCCGACCGGGCGCGCGGCCGTATCGTCGCCCTCCCGTCCGAGCCCGCCCCCCTGCTTCCGATGCGCCTCGCTCCGCTCGCCGCCTCTGGCCTCCTCCTCCTCGCCTCTGGGTGCGACACCGTCGAAGACGGCCCGCCACGGTCGGCCGAGATCCTCCGCGTCGTCGTCGACGACGCGCCCCTGGCCGACGTCGCCGGGCAGGGGTGGGACGGTGACAACCCGCTCAGCGACGGGCCGGAGGTCTACTTCCGCCTGTTCGACGACTTTGTCGACTACGTGAGCCGCCCCGGCGACGACCGGCTCAACCCGCGCGACGACGGAGACATCGTGTTCGCCCCGTCGTCCAGCAGCGCGTGGTACGACAACGTCGACGTCGCCGACTTCCCGCTCGTGTGGGACATCGAGCCCGGCTACGTCGTCCGCGACCTCGACGACCCGCTCTACGTCGCCCTGTTCGACTACGACCCGCTCGACAGCGACGATCCGATGGCGGAGTCCGAGGTGTTCGTGCTCCGCGACATCGCGCCGGCGATCGTCGACGACCAGGCCGACGTGGTCCGGCTCCAGGGCTTCGACCTCGACGGCGACGCGATCGCCGACTTCGACGTCCGCGTGACGGTCCGCTTTCTCGACTAGCGCCCCGAGGCGGGTGGAGTGGACGATTCGGTGAAGGCCGCCGGCTGACACCCCACCTGTCAGGGGACGGCCGCACCATGGGGACCGCGCGGGCGTTCGCTCCGCCGCCTCTTCGTACCCTGTGCCCGTGCCTGCCGCCCCGCCCGTGACCGCCCCGCCCGACGCCGCCGTCCGCGCCGCGCTCCGCGAGCACTTCGGGTTCGAGGGGCTCCGGCCGGGCCAGGCCGAGGCGATTCGCCCCGTGATCGAGGGCCGCGACGCGCTCGTGGTCATGCCGACGGGCGCCGGCAAGAGCCTCGTCTACCAGCTCGCGGCGCTCCTCAAGCCCGAGGGCACGACGGTCGTCGTGTCGCCGCTCATCGCGCTGATGAAGGACCAGGTCGACGCGCTCCGCCAGCGCGGGATCGCGGCGGCCTACGTCAACTCGTCGCAGACGCAGACCGAGCGGCGCGAGGTGCTGGCGGACCTCCGCGCCGGCCGGCTCCGCCTCGTCTACGCGGCGCCCGAGCGGATCCGCCTGAAGAGCTTCCAGCGGACGCTCCGCGAGGCCGGCGTCGCGCTCCTCGCCGTCGACGAGGCCCACTGCGTGAGCCAGTGGGGCCACGACTTCCGGCCGGACTACCTCGCCATCGCGTCGGCGCGGGAGGGGATGGGCCGCCCGCCGTGCGTGGCGCTCACGGCCACGGCCACGCCGCGCGTCCAGGACGACATCGCCGCGCAGCTCGACCTCCGCGACCCGGCCCGCCTCGTGACGGGCTTCAACCGGCCCAACCTCCGGTTCGAGGTCAAGGCCACGGCCACGGCCGACCAGAAGCGCCAGGTCCTCCGCCGGTTCCTCCACGACCACGAGGGGCACGCCGGGCTGATCTACGTGGCCACGCGGAAGGACTGCGAGGCGCTCGCGCGGTTCGTGCGCGACGAGGCCGGCCGACCGTGCGAGGCCTACCACGCCGGGCTCCCCGACGCCGAGCGGGCCCACGTCCAGGAGCAGTTCGTGAGCGGCCGGCTCCAGACGGTCGTCGCCACCAACGCGTTCGGGATGGGCGTCGACCGCGGCGACGTCCGGTTCGTGGCCCACTGGTCGATCCCGTCGACGCTGGAGAGCTACTACCAGGAGGCCGGCCGCGCGGGCCGCGACGGGCGCCCGGCCGTGGCCCTCTTGCTGTACGCGCCCCAGGACCGCCAGCTCAAGGAGTGGTTTATCGAGCAGGGCGCGCCGAGCATGGACGACCTCCGCCGCGTCTACAACCACGTCAAGCGCCAGTCGGTCCACACCACCCCCGAGGCGGACGACGCCGCGGGCGGCGGGGTCTCCGACGCGGACTTCCTCCTCGAGACGGCCGACGCGACGGGCGTCCACGCCTCGAAGCTGCCCAACGTCCTCCGCCGGCTGACGCACGCCGGCGCGCTCGCCGAGCGGGACCACGGGGCCGGGCCGTCCCGCTGGTCGCCCCAGACGTGGAGCGACCGCGACGTCAAGCGCGCGCTCCAGTCGGTCGACAAGCACCGCGACGACCAGCTCCAGAGCCTGATGGGCATCGTCCGCTACGCGCAGACGTCGGAGTGCCGGCGGCGGACGATCCTCGACCACTTTGGCGACGACGCCGAGACGCTCGTGCCGCCGGAGGCCTGCTGCGACGCCTGCCGCCAGCGGGCGCGGCTCCAGACCCGGACGCCCGGCGAGATCCCGGACTGGGACGAGCTCCCGATGAACTCCCGCATCGCGCTCGGCCTGCTCGACGCCGTCCGCAAGATGCGGTGGCCCGTCGGCCGGCTGACGCTGGCGAAGATCCTCGCCGGCTCGAAGGCCAAGGGGATGGACAAGTACGAGAGCCACCCGTACTACGGCAAGCTGGGGACGCTCGGGCAGGGGACCGTCGACGGGATCTACAAGGACCTCCTGCTCAAGGGCTTCCTCCGGATCGGCGGCGACGAGTACCCGGTCGTCGAGATGACGCCGCTGGGCGACCACGCGCTCGACTACCGCGACGCGATCGACGTCGAGGTGCCCGCGTTCGGGAGCCGGTCCTCGTCCCGGTCGTCCGCCTCGGGCGGTGTGCCGGTGGCGCTGGACGCCGACGACGAGGCGCTCTTCGAGACGCTCCGCGCGTGGCGGGCCGACCTCGCCCGCGAGACTGGCGTCCCCCCCTACGTCGTGTTCAACGACAAGACGCTCCGCGCCATCGCCCAGTCGCGACCGGCGTCGGAGGACGAGATGCTGGCGGTCTCGGGCGTCGGCCCGGCCAAGTGGGAGCGCTACGGGCCCGACGTGCTCGACCTCGTCGCCGAGGCGGGCTAGCTCACGGCGCGGCCTTTCCAGGAGACGCGGCCGGTCGCGTGGGCGCGCGCCGAGTCGAGCTGGAGGAGGGCGCCGAGGGCGAGCGTGGCCGGCGCCAGCGCGCTGACCCAGAGGGGGAACCGCCCGGCCCGGTCGATCAGCAGCTTGATCCCGACGAGGGGCGCGAGGGCCACGAGTCCGGGGCTTCCGCCGAGCCACAGCAGGCTGGGGACCACCCACGACAGCGCGTAGAGCAGGAAGAACCCGACGAAGCCGACCGTAAACGGCCGCCCCGGCTTCCCGCCCGCCAGCAGCGCGGCGTTTTTCTGGAACCCCCGCCACGCCTCGCCGAACGAGCGGTACATCCGCACGGCGACCTCGCCGCCGAGGTCCTGGAAATACAGCCGGACGCCCGACCGCTTGAGGTAGCGGCCGATCATCACGTCCTCCAGCACGTCGTTCCGGACGGCCTCGTGCGGGGCGAGGCGGCGGTAGTCGTCGGCGCCGAGGGCCCAGACCTGGCCGTTGAGCGCGCTCAGCGACGGCGCCTGGACGCGGGGGACGAGCGGGATCGGGAGGGCCGCCAGGACCGCGAACGGGACGAGGCTCGTGAGGAGCGCCGCCGGGCCGCGGTCGAGGTAGCGCGGCAGCCCCGTCATCGCCGTCCCGCTCCCGCCGTTCGCGACCCACCGGCCGACGAGCCGGGCGAGGGCGCGGTCGTCGCGGAGCTGGGCGTCGGCGTCGAGGAAGACGAACACGTCGCCGGTCGCCCGCTTCGCCGCTTGATAGAGTGCGTGGGGCTTGCCCACCCAGCCCTCGGGCGGCCCGCTCCCGCGGATGGCGACCAGCCGGGGGGCGGCGTGCTCGTCGAGGACGGCCCACGTCCCGTCGTCGCTGGCGTCGTCGACGACGACCACCTCGGCCTCGACGCCGCGCTGGGCGAGGAGCGTCGGCAGGAGCGTGCGGAGGTTGGCCTCCTCGTTCCGGGCCGGGACGAGGACCGACACGCTCGGGAGGTCCGTCGGCAGCGCCCGTCGGCGGTCGCGGGCGAGCGAGACGAGGTTTACCGCCAGCACGACGGCGACGGTGGCGTGGACGAGGAGGACCGCGCCGAGGAGGACCTCGAGCGGCGTCACGGAGGGTCGATCAGGAACTGGCGGAACATGCTCGGCGGGTTCCGCGCCAGCAACCGCTGACGGAGCTGCGCCCCGGCGGACTCGTCCTGGCGGCGGACGGCCATCCAGATCCAGACCTCGGCCTCGAACGGGTGGAGACCGGGCACGCCGCGCCCGCTCACGCGCTGGCGGAGCTGCTCGAACGTCCGCTGCGCCGCGGCCACGTCGCCGCCGAAGAGGCCGGGCTTGTAGTAGAGGCCCTGGCCGCGGACGAGGAGCGCGTACGGCTCGGCCGGGTCGCGGGCGAGCGCGCGCTCCAAGATCCGCTCCGACCGGCGCCCGAAGGTCGGGAGCCGCCACGCCGGGCCGCTGGAGGCGCGGTAGGCCCAGAGCGCCGAGATGAGCGCCAGCTCCCGCGCCGACGTCACGCCGTCCTCAGAGGGCACGGCCGCGATGTAGCGCTCGTCGAGCGTCATCGGGTAGAGGCGGTAGAGGCAGAGGAGCCGGTCCTCGCGCGTCCGCGCCTTCGTGCGGTAGAGCCGGTCGATGGCCGCGGCGTCCTGGCGGACGTAGTAATGGGTCAGCGAGTCGCGGACGGTCGAGGCGTCCGCGGCCGTCGCGGACGCGGGAGCGACGAGGCCGACGAGGGCCACGAGCAGGGCGAGCATCGGGAGTCGGGGGGCGGCCGTCACGAACGGCAACCTAGACGGGGGGCGTGCTCCTGGGGATCCGGCCACGGACGTTTCACAGGCCGGGCCCCTCCGCCTCGGGCGGGGCGAGGGCAGGGTCATCGGGGGAACGTCCACCGCTCGTAGAGGCCTGCGAGGCGCGAGAGGTCCCACCGCTCGTCGGCACCGGGGCGGCCGTCGCGAAGGACGACCGTGCCCCCCTGACTCCGTCGGCCCGGCGGCTCGCCGCCCAGGTCGGCGGGGCGGGCGGATCGGGCCGCCTCCAGCGCGGCGCCGAGGCGGGAGGGCTCGGTGCCGTCGGGCGCGTCGTGGGGCTCGCCGAGCGCGAGGACGCCGGTCGGCCGGCTCTCGCCCCACCAGCCGGCGTGGACGCCGACCGGCACCCACACGGCCTCGGCGGGCAGCACGCGGGCGAGGCGCCCGAGGTCGGCGCGGAACGGGCCGAGGCCGTCTTCCGGCACGCGCATCGAGCCCTCGGGGTAGAGGTAGAGGGCCGTGCGCGGATCCGCGGCCATTCGGCGGGCCGTCTCGCGCATCGTCCGGACGCGGCGGCGGGCGTCGCCCTCCGGGAACGGGAGCGCGCCGACGGGGCCGAAGAGGGGCGCTCGGTCCCACGCCTCCATCCACACGGCCATCGGGCGGCCCCAGACCTGCGTGACGAGGTGCCACAGCAAAAAACTGTCGGGGTAGACGTGGTGGTTGGCGTAGACCACGAGCGGCCGCCCCGGCGCCGGGTCCCGCTCGACGCCGCCCACGCCGACGACGCGGCGGAGGCCGTCGAGCTCGCCGCGGATCGCCCGCTCGGCGAAGCGGCGGGCGAGGCGGGCGCCGAGGCCGTCGGGCGCCCCGTCGGGCCGGGCGCTCACCGCGCGCCGCGCGCCACCAGCCGACGGCGGCGGGCGGCGTAGTCGTTCCGGAGGAGGACGCCCAGCTTCCGGCGGAGCGGGACGGCCGCGCGCCGCGAGAGGTTGTCGTAGCCGTTCGCGCGGACGCCGTTCAGGAACTCGCGGTACATCCGGGCGGCGCCCCGGATGCCAGGCTGGGCGCGGCGACGGAGCCGGGGGATGGCGGCGGCCCCCTCGTCGTAGAGCCGCTCGGCCTCGGCCATCAGGTTCTCACACAGCGCCGCGTAGGCGTCGGGGACGGGCGGACCCGCCTCGACGAGCGCCTCGAGGTCGAGCCCGGCCGCGTCGAGCTCCGCCGACGGGAGGTAGCAGCGGGCGAGGTCGCGGCAGTCCTCGCCGACGTCGCGGAGGATGTTCGTGATCTGCATCGCGTTGCCGAGGGCCCGCGCGGGCGCGTCGAGGTGGGCGCGGTCGGCGGCGTCGCGGACCAGGAACGGGAGCATCGCCGCGCCGACGGACCCGGCCACGAGGTTGGCGTAGGCGAGGAGGTCGGCGCGCGTCTCGAAGGCACGGCCTCGCAGGTCCCAGCGGGCGCCGTCGAGGAGCTGGCGGAGCGGGAGCGCCGGCAGATCATAGGTGGCGTGGACCTCGGCGAGCCGGCGCCACAGGAGCGCGTGCCGCCCGGCGGGCGG
>JAAXJP010000535.1 GCA_012269805.1 Rubrivirga sp. | reverse complement strand
GTCGTTCAGGCCACCGGCGTGCCGGACGGCGCCACGACCGAGCTCTCGGTCGTCCGCGTCGCGGCCGACGACGAGCCCGCGCGGCGGATCGACGGCTTCACGCCCTCCCCGGGGAGCCTCCTGGCCCGCGGCGTCGACCTCTCGGACGTCGACACGGTCCAGGTCGTCCGCCAGACGATCCTCAACCCGTCCGAGGCGCTCGACGTCGAGGCGCCGCTCCCGGTCCTGCGGCCCGGCGTGTACCGCGCGCGCGTTCGCCTCGTCTCCCCCGAGGGGAGGACGCTCGACGAAACCGACCGCCTGTTCGTGGTGCGCCGCCGCGACTATCCGCTCGTGACCCGCCTCGGCGACCTCGTGGGCCCACTCGTCTACGTCGCCACGCCCGGAGAACTCGACCCGCTGGTCGAGGCGGAGGAGCCCGAGGCGCTGCGCCGCGCCTTCGACCGGTTCTGGGGCGAGGAGATGGACGACCGCCGGCTGGCGTCGGCGACGGTCCGGGCCTTCTACGAGCGCGTCGAGGAGGCCAACCGGCTGTTCGCGACCTACAAGGACGGGTGGAAGACGGACCCCGGAATGCTCTACGTCCTGCTCGGGGCGCCGCGCTACGTCGAGGCGACGCCCAACGGCGAGCGGTGGAGCTACGCCATCGGCGGCGGCCAGCCGTCGGTGTTCGTGTTCGAGCGGACCGCCGGGCGGCTCTACGAGAACGCCCCGTTCCGCGTGCTCACGCTCGAGCGAAGCCGCGTGTACCACGACCTGCTCCGCCGCCTCCAGCGCCAGTGGCGCTCGGGCGTCGTGCCGTGACCCGGCCCGCCTCGGGGAGTCGACCGAGGCGGAGGGAGCTAGTCGTCTGAGGGGGCGGTCGTCGCGGCCGGCTTCGACTCGCTCTTTTTGGCGTCTGCCTTTTTCGACTCGCCGGTCCCGGAGGACTCGGCCTTGGACTCGGACGAGCCGCTCCCCTTGCGGGCGTAGTCGGTGAGGTAGAAGCCGTCCCCCTTGAACTGGAGGCCGGCGCCGCCGGAGATCACGCGCTGGACGGGCTCGCCGGAGTCGGGGTCCTCGGTGAGCGGGGCGTCGGAGATCTTCTGGAACACCTCGAACGTGGTCCCGTCGGGGCGGCGGTAGACGTAGGTCGGCATGGAGTAGGGGCGGGGCGAGGCGGGCTCGCGGAGCGGGGGGTTAGCGGCGCGCGACGCGCGGGAGGTCGGCCGGGATGGGGCCGAAGCCCCACGCCAGGGGCGCCTCGCCGGGCGGCGTGAGAACGGCGCCGGCGACGGCGTCGGCCAGGGCGGGGCGGACCTCGCGGATCCGCGTGTTGCGGCGCGTCGGGTGGACGCGGTTCGTCAAGAGAACGACGAAGAGGTTCTGATCGGGGTCGACCCAGATCGAGGTGCCGGTGAATCCGGTATGCCCGAACGAGCGCGGCCCGAACTCGGTGCCGGCCGAGGTCTCGCCGTAGTTGACCATCCACCCGAGACCGGTCGGGTAGGTGCTCTGTAGCCGGACGCGCTCGGTGAACGCGTCGATCGTCGTCCGGCGGAACAGGCGCGTCCCGTAGGCCTCGCCGCCGTTGGAGAGCATGAACGCGAACCGGGCCATGTCGGAGGCCGTCGAGAACAGGCCGGCGTGGCCCGCGACGCCGTCGAACACGGCGGCGGCCTCGTCGTGGACCTCCCCCTGGAGCGTCCGCCCGCGCCAGACGTCGTCGCGCTCGGTCGGTGCCGCGTCCGGGTCGCGGACGCCGACGGGCCGGAAGCTGGTCTGCCGCATGCCGAGCGGCTCGAACACGGCCTCGTCGAACACCCGGTCGAGGGGCTCGCCGGTGATCGACTGGAGCACCTCGCCGAGCACGATCATGTCGAAGTCGCTGTAACGCGAGCGCGTGCCGGGCGGGTACCGGAGCGTGTCGGCGTAGATAAAGTCGAGGGCCGCCCGTCGGTCGGTGAGCCCGTGCGCGTAGAACGGGTACCACGGGCGCTGGCCGGCCGAGTGCGAGAGGAGCTGGCGGACCGTGACGTACTCCTTGCCCATCGGCCGGAAGCGCGGGAGGTAGTCCGAGACGGGGGCGTCGAGGTCGAGCCGGCCGTCCTCCACGAGCCGCATCACGGCCGCCGTCGTCCCGACGACCTTGGTGAGCGACGCGAGGTCGTAGGGCGTGTCGGGAGTGGTCGGCGCGCCGCCTCGGGTGAGTTGGCCGTAGCCCTTCAGCCGGAGGAGGACGCCGTCGCGACCGACGGCCACGGCGCCGCCGGGGAACGCGCCGGCCCGGACGGCCCGGTCCATGACCGCGTCGATGCGGGCGGCCGCCTCGGCGTCCAGGCCGGCCTCGTCGGGGGCGCCGGGCCGCAGCACCTGCTGGCGGTAGCGGACGCCGTCGCCGGCGGCGGCCAGCCCGGCCACGCCGTGCGGCAGCGCCCCCGAAACCTCGATCTGCCCGGCGACGGCCTCGGCCGCGGCCCTCTGCGCCGCCGCCGAGCCGTCGTGGGCCACCACGAACGCCTCGGGCCGTCGGAGGCCCGCCGCGAGCCGCGCGTCCCCGAAGGCCGCCAAGACCGTCGGCGTCCGGTCGTTGAGCGCGCGGACGAACGCGCGGTGCCGCGCCGGGAGCTCGCCCTCCGCGTCGGGGAACGCCGCGAGCACGACCACGTCGGCGTCGCCGGCGGCCTCGAGGGCGTCGGCGTAGCGGCCCGGCTCCGTGCCGAGCCCGAGGCGGGCGTAGGAGGCCGAGCGGTCCGGCGAGAGGCCGTCGGCGAGCGCGTTGGCAAAGGGGAGTCCGGCGGGGGGGGCGGGGGCGGGGGGGCGGGGCGAGGGGCGCCCGGG
>JAAXJP010000116.1 GCA_012269805.1 Rubrivirga sp. | reverse complement strand
GCCTGGCGGCCCGCCGGTTTCTTCCCGGGGAGCGCCCTTAGAGCCTCGGCAGGTCGCGGACGGTCCGCTCGCTCTCGACGTCGCCGGTGTGCTTCGTCGCGGCCGGCTCAAAGAGGACCACCTCGGCCGTCGGTTCGGCCACCGGCCGGTGCTCGACCCCGCGCGGGACGACGACCATCTGGCCCGGCCCGAGCACGGCGTCCGGCGCGTCGCGGAACTCGATCCGGAGCCGCCCGGAGACGACCCAGAACAGCTCGTCCTCCTCAGCGTGGTCGTGCCAGACGAACGCGCCGTCGAGCTTCGCCAGCTTCACCTGCTGCCCGTTGAGCTCGGCGACGACGTGCGGCGTCCACGTCGCGTCGAACTGGCGGAACTTGTCCGTGAGGTCGATCGGCATCATGGCATCGTCGGGTGGGTCCGCCTCGACGTCGAGGTGGTCAGGGTCAAGCGACTTCGGCGGCCGGCGCCGGTTCGTACGCCAAGTTCGGCGACAGCCAGCGCTCGACCTCCTCGACGGCCATCCCCTTCCGCGCGGCGTAGTCCTCGACCTGGTCGCGCCCGAGCGGGCCGACGTTGAAGTAGGCCGCGTCGGGGTGCGCGAAGTAGACCCCGCAGACGGTCGCGGGCGGCGTCATGGCGAGGTGCTCGGTGAGGCCGGCGCCCGTGTGGTGCGCGGCGTCGAGAATCTCGAACAGGGTGACCTTCTCCGTGTGGTCGGGCTGGGCCGGGTAGCCGGGCGCCGGGCGGATGCCGCGGTAGCGCTCGCGGAGGATCTCCTCGTCCGACAGCGCCTCGTCGGGCGCGTAGCCCCAGGTCTCGCGGCGGACGCGGGCGTGCACGAACTCGGCGAACGCCTCCGCCAGCCGGTCGGCGAGCGACTGGGCGAGGATGGCGCGGTAGTCGTCGTGGGCGGCGCGGGCTTCGGCCGCCAGGGCCTCGGCGCCGTGGACCGTCACGACGAACGCGCCGAGGTGGTCGCCCTCGGGCGCCACGAAGTCGGCGAGCGCGCGGTTGGGCTTCCCGGGCGTTTTCTGCGTTTGCTGGCGGAGCGTGTGGAGCGTGACCTCGCCCGCCTCGGTGCCGAGGTGGAGGTCGTCGCCGTCGGCGCGGGCGGGGAACAGGCCGACGACGGCCTTCGGCGTGAACAGCCCGCCGCGCTCGATCTCGTCGAGGAGCCCCTGCGCGTCGTCGTAGAGCCGCCGGGCGGCCTCGCCCTTTTCCGGGTCGTCGAGGACCTGGGGGAAGCCGCCGCGCAGCTCCCAGGCGATAAAGAACGGGCCCCAGTCGATCCACTCGCGGAGCTCGGCGACCGTCGCCTCGACCGGGCGGACCCCCAACTGCGCAGGCACGGGCAAGTCGTCGAAGGCCACCTCCTGGCGGTTCGCGCGGGCGTCCTCGATGGAAAGAATCGTCTGCGTCCGCTGGCGGGCGGCGTAGCGCTCGCGGACGGCGGCGTAGTCGTCGGCCACGTCGCGGGCGAAGGCATCCCGCCCCTCCCCCACCAGCGCCGAGACGGCCGGGACCGACTTCGACGCGTCGAGCACGTGGACGGCCGGGCCCGAGTAGTGCGGGGCCACCTTCACGGCCGTGTGGAGCTTCGACGTCGTCGCCCCGCCGATGAGGAGCGGGAGCCGGAGGCCCGCGCGCTCCATCTCCTTCGCCACGTGGACCATCTCGTCCAGCGACGGCGTGATGAGCCCGCTCAGCCCGACCGCGTCGACGGCGTGCTCGCGGGCCGCGTCGAGGATCGTCTGCGACGGGACCATCACGCCGAGGTCGACCACGTCGTACCCGTTGCACCCGAGGACGACCCCGACGATGTTTTTGCCGATGTCGTGGACGTCGCCCTTGACGGTCGCCATGAGCACCTTCGTCCGGGCCTTGGCCTCGACCTGCTCGGCCTCGATGAACGGCGTGAGGTACGCGACCGCCCGCTTCATGACCCGGGCCGACTTCACGACCTGCGGGAGGAACATCTTCCCCGCCCCGAACAGGTCGCCGACGCGGTTCATCCCGTCCATCAGCGGCCCCTCGATCACGTCGAGCGGGCGCGGGTACTTCTGGCGGGCCTCTTCGGTGTCGGCCTCGACGTGGTCCGTGAGGCCCTTGACGAGGGCGTGGGCGAGCCGCTCCTCCACCGTCCCCTCGCGCCACGCGGCCGTCTCCGCCTCGGCGCCACTGCGGGCCGCGTCTCGGTACGTCTCCGCAAGGTCGACGAGCCGTTCGGTCGCGTCGTCGCGGCGGTCGAACAGGACGTCCTCGACGGCCTCCCTCAGCTTCGGGTCGAGGTCGTCGTAGACCGCCAGTTGGCCGGCGTTGACGATCCCCATGTCCATCCCGGCCCGGACGGCGTGGTACAGGAACGCCGAGTGCATCGCCTCGCGGACGGCGTCGTTGCCACGGAACGAGAAGCTCAGGTTCGAGACCCCGCCCGAGACGCGGGCGTGCGGGAGGTTCGCCTTGATCCACCGCGTCGCCTCGAGAAAGTCGATGGCGTACCGCCGGTGCTCCTCCAGCCCGGTCGCGACGGCGAAGATGTTGGGGTCGAAGACGACGTCCTCCGCCGGCACCCCGACGTCCTCGGTGAGAATGCGGTAGGCGCGCCGGCAGACCTCGACCCGGCGCTCCAGCGTGTCGGCCTGGCCGTCCTCGTCGAAGGCCATCACGATGACGGCGGCGCCGTAGTCGCGCGCCCGCTCGGCCTGCTGGCGGAAGGCGTCTTCGCCCTCCTTGAGCGAGATCGAGTTGACGACCGCCTTGCCCGGGACGCACTTCAGCCCGGCCTCGATGACCGCCCACTTCGACGAGTCGACGACGACGGGGACGCGGGCGATCTCGGGCTCGGCCATCGCGAGCAGCAGGAACCGCTCCATCGCGGCCTCGCTGTCCAACAACCCCTCGTCCATGTTCACGTCGACCATCTGCGCGCCGGCCTCGACCTGCTGCGCGGCCACGCCGAGGGCCTCGTCGTAGTCGCCGTCCTTGATGAGCCGGGCGAACCGGCGGGAGCCGGTCACGTTCGTCCGCTCCCCGATGTTGACGAAGTTGGTCTCGGGGCGGATCGTGAGCGTCTCGAGCCCCGCCGCGCGGAACGTCCGGGTGGGCGTGGAGGGCCGCCGAGGCGGGAGGCCCCGGACGGCCTCGGCGATGGCGGCGATGTGGTCGGGCGTCGTCCCGCAGCACCCGCCGACGAGGTTGAGCAGGCCCTCCTCGGCGTACGCACGGGCCTGCTCGGCCATGAAGTCCGGGCCCTCGTCGTAGCCGCCGAGCTCGTTCGGGAGACCGGCGTTCGGGTAGAGGCTCGTGTACGCGGGCGTGGCCGCCGCCAGCTCCTCCAGGAACGGGCGCATCTGGGCGCTCCCGAGCGCGCAGTTGAGCCCGAACGACAGGAGGTTCGGCGCGTGCGCCAGCGACGTGTGGAACGCCTCGACCGTCTGCCCCACGAGCGTCCGCCCGCTTTGGTCCACGATCGTGCCGGAGACCATGACGGGCGGTAGCGAGCCGGTCGCCCGGAGGTGCTCGCGGAGGGCGACGATGGCCGCCTTCGCGTTGAGCGTGTCGAAGATGGTCTCGACCAGGAGGAGGTCCGCCCCGCCGTCGACGAGCCCGCGGATCTGGGTCGCGTAGGCGTCCTTAACCTCGTCGAAGGTGACCGCGCGGTGGCCGGGGTCCTCGACATCGGGCGACAGCGAGAGCGTCCGGTTCATCGGCCCGATCGATCCGGCCACGAAGCGGGGCCGGTCGTCGGTGCTCGCCGCCTCGGCGGCGCCCCGGGCGAGGCGGGCGGCCTCGACGTTGAGCTCGTAGGCGAGGTCGCCGAGGTCGTAGTCCGCCAGCGAGACGGCCTGGGCGTTAAACGTGTTCGTTGAGGCGACGTCGGCGCCGGCGGCGAAGTACTGACGGTGGATGTCGCGGATGGCGCCCGGCTGCGTGAGCACCAGCAGGTCGTTGGCGCCGGCCAGCGATGCGGGCCAGTCGGCAAAGCGCTCGCCGCGGATGTCGGCCTCGGCGATCCCGGCGCGCTGGATCATGGTGCCCATGGCCCCGTCGAGGACGAGGATCCGGCGGTCGAGAATCGGGCGGAGGGCGTCGAGCGTCGTCATCAGCGGGGGCCTCGGGGAGACGTGGGGGCCTCCCCGAAAGCTAGCGGGCCCGCCGAACCGCCGCCGTCAGGGACCGTCCGACTCGTCCCTCTTTTCCCCTTTCCCAATGGCGAGCGACAACGAGAAGGCCGAGAGCAATCAGAAGACCGGCCGGCACAAGCAGCACGACGACGAGCAGGGCGGTGGCGGCGGCGGCGGGCAGACCAAGCACGCGGCCGGCGAGACCACCCCGCCCGACCGCACCGGCAACCGCACCGGCTCCCGTGCCGATGACGGCAGCCGCCGCGAGTCGGCGGAGTAGCCCAGAGCGGAAGGCGTACGGGTGGGGGGGAAACGGAGTGCGTAGGGGCCGTTGCCTCGACGGACTCGTCACTCGCCCCTGCCAGTTGCTCTAGGTGCACGCCCACCCAAAGGCGAGCACGTCCGGGTGTTCGAGGCACACGGACAGGTGGCCCGTCCCCATATCGCCGAAGACGATGGGCAGCGTGTCCTCGGAGACGATCTGGAACACGACGTGCATCGTGCTCTGGCACTGGGGGCACCGCGGCCGCTCGGGCCCCTGGACCCAGAGCGGCCAGCCGGCCAGCTTGTCGCGCTCGACGAGCCCGTGCCGGTAGACGTCGTCCCAGACGCGGTCCGGCAGGTCCACGTCTGGGACGTCCTCGGGCGTCGGGAGGTCGTCGACGGCCCGCCAGCCGGCGATCCGGCGCGGCGAGAACGCGCCCGGGAGGTCCGGCACGGCGTCCGCCCCCTCTCCCTTCGGCACCACGCGCCGAGCGACGACGCTTTCGGCGAACGGGAAAAACGCCTGGCAGTCGACCTCGCAGAGCGGGTCCTGCGACGTGCAGTAGAACAGCTGGAGGAGGCCCTCCCCGACGGCGGCCCGGGCCGCCTCGGGGAGAGCGTCGGCGTCGAGTTGGAGGAGGAGTTGGAGCGACCGGCCGCAGTTGGGACACGCCGGCCACGAGTCCCCGGGCGGGATCCACGCCGTCCCGCCCAGCTTCGAGGCCGTGGGCGGGCCGTCCTCCTCGGCGGCCTCGGGCAGCCACGCGGTGCGGACGTAGGGACGAAGTTCAACGGGGATGTCCATCGGGGCGGAGCGGGAGGGGCACCGACGAGGCGCCGCGGCCCCTCCGATGGGGCCCGAGGCGGACGCCCTCAGAGGCCGAGCGCCTTCCGGAGACGGTCGCCGCGGACGGTCACCGATGGGACCACGACCACGTCGTCGTCGCCGGCCAGCGGCGAGGGGCTGTAGAACACGCCGAGTTCGGGGCTGATGGCGAGGTCCGGCCACCCGAACCGGCCGCCGACGACGAGCCCGAGCGCCGGCGACGTGTCGAGCGCGTCGTCGGAGAACGGCGTGAGGTCCTGGAGCCGGAGCGCGCCATAGGGCACCACACGCGGCGCCCCCTCGATGGGGCCGGGCGAGGCCACGACCGTCGCCTCCAGGTGAAGGTGCTGCGACGAGATCACGCCCGCGCCGACGATCAGCGAGGTCCCGGCGTCGCCTCCGAGCGGGCCCGTGAGCCGGCGCTTGTAGCTGGCGGTGAGGCTGCCGAGACCGATGAGACGGACCCCGACGTCGGACCGCTCGTCGAGCCCGAGGCGGGCCTCGTTGCCGAGCATCAGCGCCGCGCCGCCCGGGCCGTCGCGCTCGTCGAGGTCGCGGCGGCCGGACGCCACCTGGAGCATCGCGCTCGGCTCGATCTCGCGCGGCGCGACGGTCGCCGGCGTCGACCCGACGGTGTAGGGCACGCACCCGGCGAGCCCGATCACGGCGAACAGGAGCAGCAGGCGGACGGGCATCGGACGGGGGGATCCGGACCCCGCCAAGCTAGGGCCGCACGCCCGCTGCCACCCGCGCTCCCGCACACCTGCAACGGCGGGCGCCGCGGCCAGCCCCTCCGCTGCCTCCGGACCGGCTATATCTGTCGGCTATTTTCATCGCCCACTTCCGTGCACCGCACGGTGTCCAGCGTAGCCTGCCCGCGACACCGGCGCGTGCACTGGCCGCAACCGCCCGACCTCGTCCCCGTAGGGCGCCCCGTCGTGTTCTTCGCCCCTCGCCCTCCCGGCGGTGTCGTTCACGCCACCGAGGTGCAACCCGGCCTCGCCCGACACAACTCTCTAGCAGCGCCCCCGTTCGAGGCCCGACTCCCCGCGTCCCCCATGTCCCTCCGATTCTTCCCCCTGCTGGCTCTGCTGGCCGCCGCGCCTGCGCTCGCCCAGCCTGGGGCCCGCCCCCAAGGCGCCGTCACCGCCACCATCGTCGACGACGTCACGGGCGCCCCGCTCCCGCAGGCCACGCTCGCGCTGTACTCGCTGCCCGACACGTCGTTCGCCACGGGCGGCGCCGCCGACGTCGACGGGGCCGTGTCCATCGACCCCGTCCGGCCGGGCCGGTACCTCGCCCGCGTGAGCTTCATCGGCTACGAGACGCGACCGCTGGAGGGGTTCGAGGTGGCCGCCGGGGCGCCGACGGCGCTCGGGGAAGTCCGCCTCGCCGAGGGCGCCGAGGTGCTCGGCGAGGCCGAGGTGACCGCGCGGCGCGAGTTCGTCGAGCAGCAGGCCGACCGGACGGTCTACAACGTCCAAGAGCAGGCCGTGACGGCCGGCGGGAGCGCCATCGAGACGCTCCAGACGCTGCCGTCGCTCGAGGTCGACACGGACGGCAACATCTCGCTGCGGGGCAACCAGAACGTCGTGATCCAGATCGACGGCCGGCCGGTCCCGGTGCGCGGCGCGTTCCTCGCGGCGCTGCTCCGCCAGATCCCCGCCGAGAAGGTCGAGCGCGTCGAGGTCATCCCGAACCCGTCGGCGAAGTACGAGCCCGACGGGATGGGCGGCATCATCAACATCGTGCTCGTCGAGGGGACGGACCGCGGCCTCTCGGGTGGCCTCACGCTCGGCGGCGGGACCGAGCTCTCGGGCCAGCTCGGCGCGAACATCGCCTACCAGTCGGGGCCGTGGGACACGAACGTCCAGTACGGCTACCGCTACGGCGAACGCGAGACGACGTTCGAGACCGAGACGCGCGAACTCGGCGGGGCCTTCTCCGTGTTCCAGCTCGGCGACAGCGGCAACGACGAGAGCTCCCACTTCCTCAACGGCTCCGCGACGGTCGACCTCGGCGAGAACACGACGCTGACCGCCGAGGGCTCGTTCGGCTTCCGCGACGGCGCCTCCAGGGGGCTCACGACCTTCGAGCGGACGGTCGGCGGCGGCGCTCCGGTCGAGACGTTCCGCGACACCGACAACGACTCGGACGGGCTCAACGGCGACGCCGCGCTCGTCTTCCGGCGCCGGTTCGAGAACGCCATGGACAGCGGCGGCTCCGGCGGCGGGGGCGGCGGCCGAATGCGGATGGGCGGCTTCGGCGGCCCGCGCGGCGGCGGCGGCGCCCAGAGCGACCACGAGCTGGCCATCGAGACGCGCTACACCCACTTCGAGAACGGCGGCCTCGGCCTCTTCCTCGACCTGACCACGAACGACGTCCTCACCGGCGTCCAGTCCCAGACGACCGACCAGGTCAACGACGAGGCCTCGGCCCAGGTCGACTACACGCGGCCCGTCGGCCCGCTCAAGCTCGAGCTTGGTACGAAGGCCACGGCCGAGTGGGTCGCCAGCGACAGCGAGTTCCTCACGGGCGAGACTCGGGACGACCTCGTGGTCGACCCGAACCAGACGAACGCGTTCGACTACGACCGCCAGATCCTCGCGGCCTACGTCCAGGGCGCCCGTCCGCTCGGGCCGTTCCAGGCCCAGGTCGGCCTCCGCGCCGAATACGCCCAGCGCAACTTCGACCTGCTCACGGAGCTCCCCGAGGAGGCCAACCCGTTTATCGACCCGACCGTCGACACGGAGCAGAGCTACACGAGCCTGTTCCCGAGCGCCTTCCTGACGTACGCCGTCGAGCCGGGCACGCTCGCGAAGGTCTCGTACTCGCGCCGGATCCAGCGCCCGCGGACGTTCTTCCTCAACCCGTTCCCGGACCTCTCCGACACGACGTTCGTCCGCGTCGGCAACCCGGCCCTCCGGCCTGAATACACCGACTCGTACGAGCTCACGCTCCAGTACAAGTTCTTCGCGACGCTCACGCCGTTCTACCGCCGGACGACCGACTCCATCACGCGGCGCGTCTCAACCGACCCGGAGACGGGCGTCGGCCTGTTCACGATCGCGAACCTCGACACGGAGACGAACTACGGCGCCGACCTCACCTTCTTCGGCCAGTTCGGCCCGCTCCGCGGGTTCGTCTCCGGCAGCGTCTACCAGGCCGTCCTCGCCGACGCGACGCCGGGCACCGACGATGTCTCGGCGCTGTCCCACAACGCCCGGGCGAGCCTCCAGTGGGAGGTCCGCGACGGGACGAACCTCCAGGGCTTCGTGTTCTACAACGGCGCCCAACCCTCTGTCGACGGCGAGCGGAAGGCGTTCGCGTTCTCGACGATCGGGCTCAACCAGCGGATCACCGAGAGCATCCAGCTCGCCGCCCGCGTGAACGACCCGTTCGGGCTGGCCAAGTTCGAGTTCGAGACGAACGACGGCCGCGTCTTCCGCGACACGTCGTTCGACCCGGCCATCCGCCAAGCCTCGTTCACGCTGACCTACACGTTCGGCTCGAACCAGAACCGCCCGCAGCAGCCGCAGCAGCCCCAGCAGGGCGGCGGCATGGACGACGGGTTCGGCATCTAGCCGGCCGGCGGCCACACACCGGGCGAACCCGAAGGCGCCGAGCGGAGACGACCGCTGCTCGGCGCCTTCGGGTTAGCCCGGCGGCTGGCCGTACCGGTTCGGCCCCGGCTCGCCGGGGAGGACGAGCCAGTAGAGCAGGAGCAGGCCGACGACGGGGACGAGGCCGACGGCCACGAGCAGGCTGCTCCGCCCGGTGTCGTGGAGCCGCCGCGCCGTGGCCGAGAGGGCCGGGAAAAACGAGACGGCGAGGTAGAGCGCGACCACGGCGCTCGCGGCCAGCCAGCCCGTGTCGCCCCACTGCCCGACGAGTGCCGAGGCCGCCACCAACGCCGCCGTCACCAACGTGTGCACGAGCGCGAAGCCCCACCGCTCCGCCCGCGACGCGCGCCCGTCGAAGTCGGCGAATGCGGCGAGGACGTGGAGGTAAGCGGCGGCGGGCGACACGGGGCGGAGCGCAGACGCGCGGAGGATAGCCTCCTCCGCGCCATCGCCGCCGGCCCCACCGACCGCCCGAGGCGGAGCTACTCCGCCCCGAACTGCCGGTCGGCCTCGGTCGGCGTCTCGACCCAGTCGGCGACGAACACGTTCGTGTCGCGGCTGGGGGCCCGGTCGCCGCGGCGGTTCGAGGCGAAGACGAGCTGAGTGCCGTCGGGCGAGAACATCGGGAAGGCGTCGAACGTGCCGCTGAACGTCACGCGCTCGAGGCCCGAGCCGTCGAGGTTCACCAGGAACAGGTCGAACTCGCGGCCGCCCTCGTCGAGCGTGTGGTGGTTCGTGGCGAAGAGGATCTGCTCGCCGGACGGGTGGAAAAACGGGGCCCAGTTGGCGCCGGGAAGCCGCGTCACCTGGCGGGCGTTGGAGCCGTCGGCGTCGGCGACGTAGATGTCGAGCGCGCCGGGCTGGACGGCGTCGTCGGCGAGGAGCGCGCGGTAGGCCTCGGCGTCGGCGCCGGTCGGGCGGGAGGCGCGCCAGACGATCTTCGAGCCGTCGGGCGAGAAGAAGGCGCCGCCGTCGTAGCCGAGCGTGTCCGTGAGCTGGAGGACGTCGCCGGTCTCGACGTCGTAGCGCCAGAGCTCGAGGTCGCCCGAGCGCGTCGAGGTGAAGATCACGTACCGGCCGTCGGGGCTGACCGTCGCCTCGGCGTCGTAGCCCTCGCCGCCGATGAGGACCTTCGGGTTCTGGCCGTCGGCGTCGGCGACGTAGATGTCGTAGCTCGGGAAGATGTCCCAGACGTAGCGTCCCATCTCGGAGGCCGCCGTGACCGGGCAGGCGTCGCCGCCCGGGTGCGTCGAAGCGTACACGACCCGGTCGTCGGAGAGGTAGTAGCCGCAGGTCGTCCGGCCGCGGCCCGTCGAGACGAGCTCGGCGCCGGCGCCGTCCCGGCCCGCCCCCTCCGCGACCGACATCACGAACTGCTGGTCGCAGCCCTGGGGGTTGATCGCGTCCCAGTCGCTCTGGAAGATGAGGGCGTCGCCGTCGGGGCTCCAGTACGCCTCGGCGTTGTTGCCGCCGAACGTGAGCTGCCGGACGTTGCGGAGGCGGACCTCGCCGGGGAAGCGGAGGCTGTCGGCCTCGGCGACGTAGTCGGGCCCGTCGTCGGCGGGCGTCGGCTCGCCGGTGATGGGGCGGTCGGCGTTGGCGGCCGCGACCGCCTGCTCGGTCTCTTCCGCCAACTGCGCGTTGACGGTCTGGCAGGCGGGCAGGATCGTGAGGGCCACGAGGGCAAGAGAGAGCGGGAAGCGCATGGGAACCGGAAAAGAAGGCGTCCGTGACACGCCAGCCTAACGCGACGGGTGCGCCTCGCGCCGGCCGCTCCGCCCCTTTCCCCCCTTTTTCGACTCCCTCATGCACGCGCCCGCGAGCCCCCCGCTCGACTTCCAGACCGACGTCGTCGAGGCCAGCCGCGAGCGGCCGGTCCTGGTCGACTTCTGGGCGCCGTGGTGCGGGCCCTGCCGCGTGCTCGGCCCGACGCTCGACAAGCTGGCGGCCGAGGCCGGCGGGCGCTGGGCGCTCGTCAAGGTCAACACGGACGAGGCGCCCGGGCTGATGCAGCAGTACGGGATCCGCGGGATTCCCGCCGTCAAGCTGTTCGTCGACGGCGCCGTCGCGGCCGAGTTCACGGGCGCGCTCCCCGAGCACGTCCTCCGTCAGTGGCTCGACGAGCACCTCCCGTCGGCGGCGCGGAAGCACGCGAAGGCGGCCGAGGCCGCGTGGGAGGCCGGCGACCGCGAGACCGCGCGCGCCGAGCTCGAGGCGGCCCTCGCCGACCCCGAGGCGGAGACGGCCGCCTGGGCCGACGCGGCCCGCGCGCGCCTCGCCCGCCTCCTCGTGTTCGAGGACGGGGCCCGCGCCCGCGCGCTCGTCGGCGACCTCCACACGCCCGAGGCCGGAGCCGTCCGCACGGTCCTCGACGCGCTCGCCCGCGAGCCCGAGTCGCTCCCCGACGGCCCCGCCCGCCAGCCCGTCGCCGCCGCCCTCGCCGCGCGCCGTGCCGGCGACCTCGACGCCCCGTTCGCCCGCCTCGTCGCCGCCATCCGCGCCGCCCGGTTCTACG
>JAAXJP010000048.1:853-2823 GCA_012269805.1 Rubrivirga sp. | reverse complement strand
CTGGATTCGCGAGACGGAGCCTAGATCGGCACGCCCGCCGAAGCGGGCGGGGTCGAAAAGCGGCGGCGGAGGACGGGCATCAGCCCGAGCAGGAGGGCGGCGGCGATCCCGGCGAGGGCGCCGGCGCCGAGCCAGAGCGCCGTCGACCCGGCGGCCGTCAGGACGAGCCCGCCGAGGGCGGGGCCGATGGCCTTCGCGAGCCCCCAGCTGGCGTGGTAGACGCCCTGGTACGAGCCGCGGAGTTCGACGGGCGCCAGCCGCGCGACGATCGTCGGGACGACCGGGAGAAACGCCATCTCGCCCAACGTCCAGACGACCGCGAAGGCGACGAACGCTCCGAACGTCTCGGCGACGCCGGTCAGCGCGAGGCCGACCGCGACGAGGAACACCGCGCCCGGCACGAGCGCCGTCGTCAGCCGCTGGCCGACGTACGCCGCGACGGGGAGCCCGATGAGTACGATCAGCCCGCCGTTGACGGTCACGACGAGGCCGAACTCGAGCTCGCTCATCCCGGCCGCCGCCATCGTGAGTGGGAGCGCCGAGAACAGCTGGAAGAACCCGACGCCGACGAGGAGCACGACCGCGGCGAGCGCTGCCAGCGCTGCGTCGCGGGCGAGCGGGCGGAGCGAGAGCGCCCGTCCTGCGGCACCGGCGTCGTCCGCCTCGGGCTGGGTCTCGGGGACGGCGACGAGCACGATGGCGGCGTAGCCGAGGAGCGTCGCGCCCTCCAGCCAGAAGAGGCCGGCGTACGAACGCGCCGCGATCAACCCGCCGAGCGCTGGCCCCACGGCCGCGCCGAGGTTGATGGCCCAGTAGACGATCGCGTAGGCTCGCGGCTGACGGTCCTCGGGCAGCATGTCGGCGACGGCGGCCGAGACCGCCGGCCGGTACATCTCCGCGAGAAGCCCGAACGCGAACGCGCACAGCGCGACGCCCGCGTACGTCGGAGCGACGGGGAGGAGGGCGACGGGCACGGCGGCCCCGGCGAGGCTCGCCAGGAGCACCGGCCGCCGCCCGGTCCGGTCCGAGAGCCACCCGCCCGCGAAGCCGCCGGCGAACGCCCCGGCCCCGTAGAGCGAGACCGCCAGCGTCGCCTGCGCCACGCCGAACCCGCGCTGCCCGGTGAGGTAGAGCGCGAGGAACGGCAGCACGACCAGGCCCGTCCGGTTCACGAACGTGCCCGCGACGAGCATCCAGAACGGGCGGGGGTAGGCCGCGAGGGCGGCGCGCAGGCGGGCTCCGGTCACGCCAGAACGTACCGCGCCCCGGACAGCTGGAGCCGCCCGGGGCGCGGAGAGTCTGAGGCGCAGGCCCCCGACGGCCCTACTTCTTCTCGAGCTTGTCGGCCGCCTTGCCGAGGAGTTCGGTCGCCTTCGAGGCGGCCTTGTCGGCGAGGTCACCGGCCGCATGGACGGCCTTGTCGGCGGCTTGCTTGGCCTGCTTCTTGACGGCGTCGGGCGCGAGGTCCGAGGCCTTGTCGGCGAGGGTCTTGGCGGCGCCCTCTGCTTGGCCGGCGGCCTTTTTGGCGAGGTCGCCCGCGCCGTCCTTTACGCTGTCGAGGTTCATGGCGGTGGGGGAGGTGGACCGGGTGTACGGCCCGAGGGGCCTCGCGGGTTCGCACGCCCGCCGCGGCGCCAGAAACGCGCCCGCCCCGTCCGGAGGGTAGACGGGGCGGAGGGTTCGGGGACGGGGCCGCGCGGCTACCGGCGCCGGTCGACGGCGTCCTCGGCGCGGTCGGCCGCGTCGGCGTAGGCGTCGCCGGCCTGCTTGCGGGCCTTCCCGCCGAGCTCCTCGGCCGCGCCTTCGGCCTGCATCCGCTCGTTGTCGAAGGCGTCGCCGACGTTCTTCTTGACCTTGCCCTTGAGCTCGTCGACGGCGCCGGCCGCCTGCTCCTTGCGCCCGCGCGCCTCTTCCTCGTGGAGGTCGCGTTGCGCGTCGTTGGTGATGTCGTCCATGGGGGAGGGGGGAAG
>JAAXJP010000048.1:0-843 GCA_012269805.1 Rubrivirga sp. | reverse complement strand
CACCCGCGGCCTCCCGTCGGCAGCTTCAGCCGCCCAACCCCCCCCCCCCGGGGGGAGGGGGGAAGGTGGAAAGGGCCGCTTGGACGGAAGCGCTTCCCAGACGGGTCCGGCGCCAGGCCGTCTTCATCCCGCCCCGTGGATTCCCCTACTCCGCCCCGCCGGCCTCGGCACGGTCGCGGTAGGCGCCGCGCGAGCGGACGTAGTCGGTGGCGAGGCGGTCGGTGATCCGCTCGGCCGCGAGGTCGGCGAGGCGGTGGAGGCCCGTGGCCATGTCGCGCGCGGACAGCGTCGCGAGGGCCCGACCCGTGATCACGTTGCCGGCCGCGAGCGGGAGCCCGAACAGGGACCGGTCGACGACCTCGCGCTCGCGGAGCTCGGCGTCCCACAGCGGCGCGCCCGTCCGCGCGTCGAGAAGGTGGACCTCGCCGACGAGCACGAAGTAGACGGCGCCCTCGTACGAGTCGGCCACGAGGGCGTAGTCGGCAATCCGGAGGTCGAGGACGAAATCGGAGGCCTCGGGCGTCGGGGCGGGTGCGAATCGGAGGAGCGAGGCCGTCCGCGCCAGCGACTGCCGCGCGATCCGGTCGGCCACGTCGACGGTGGCCACGACGCTGTCGAGGCGGGCCTGCGCGCGCCGCGCCTGCCGCCGCTTCTCGAGCGACGTCCCGACGCGGACGGCCGTCCCGACCGGGTCGTACGGGTCGATCCCGGACTCGACGGGGCTGCCGGCCTGGACGCGGGGAGCCGGCGGGATGGCGGCCGTCACGGCCACGCGGCGGCCGTCGAGCGAGACCTCGTCGAGCCGGTTCGAGGTCCCGCACCCCGAGGCGGCCACGAGGACGA
>JAAXJP010000487.1 GCA_012269805.1 Rubrivirga sp. | reverse complement strand
CGCGGCCCGGGGCGCCGACGCCGCCCCGCCGGTCGAGACCCGCGACGACCTCGTGCGGGCGTTCCTGGAGCAGGGCTGGACCCTTCGGCCCATCGCCTTCTCGACTCCGTCCGGCGTCACCGGCTCGGGGACGGCCTACCACGTCCAGGGACGGCCCGTCATCATCTACGACTACGCCTCGCCCGAGGAGGCCGAGGCCCACACGCACGACGACGCCGTCCGCCTCCTCCAGCTCGGCGCCGGACGGGAGGCCGTCGTCTACCGGCGGGCGTCGCTCGTGGTGGTCACGTTCGGCCGGGAGCGCGGGGCCTTCGAGATCCGCATGGCGCGGCTGCTCGCCGGGCCGTCGCTGGCCCGCGTGGACTACGCCGCGGCGACGGCCGACCGCTGACCTCCTCGCAGGTCAGCCGAGGCGGACGGTCACGGCGTGCTCGGCGCCGTCCGAGACGAGCGGGACGCGGGCCGTGCCGTCCTCGACCGTCACGGCCTCGCCGTCGGCCTCGGCCGACGTCGCCCCGCCCGGCCCGTCGCGGACGACCCGGACGACGTAGAGCGTCCCCCGTGCGTCGGTCCGGTAGCGGAGCGTGTAGCCGTCCCAGTCGTCCGGCACGCGCGGCGTGAGGCGGAGGGCCTCGGCCTCGCGGCGGAGCCCGAGGAGCGTCTCGACGGCCACGCGCCACGTCCACCCCGCCGAGCCGGTGTACCACGTCCACCCGCCGCGCCCGACGTGGGGCTCGACGGAGTACACGTCGGCGGCGATGGCGTAGGGCTCGGTCTTGTAGCGGTCGGCGAGGGCCGGCGTCCGGGTGTGATTGACCGGCAGGATCATCCGGAGGAGCTCCGTGGCGCGCCCCGCCCGGCCCGCCTCGGCGAAGGCGCGGACGGCCCAGAGCACGCCGTGCGTGTACTGCCCGCCGTTCTCGCGGACGCCCGGGAGGTAGCCCTTGATGTAGCCGGGGTCGTGGCCCGTCAGGTCGAACGGCGGCGTGAGGAGGCGGATGATCCCCGCCCGCTCGTCGACGAGGTACTGGTCGACCGAGTCGAGGACCGAGTCGATGCGGCTCTGGGGCGCGACGCCCGAGATGATCGACCAGCCCTGGGCGATGGCGTCGATCCGGCACTCGTCGTTCTGGGCCGAGCCGAGCGGCGTCCCGTCGTCGTAGAACGCGCGGCGGTACCACTGGCCGTCCCAGCCCTCGGCGTTGAGCGCCCGCTCGAGGTCCTCCAGGTACGCCGCGTAGCGCTCGGCCCGCTGCCGGTCGCCGCGGTCCTCGGCGATGGGGAGAAACCGCTTGAGGATGTGGGCGAGGAAAAAGCCGAGCCAGACGCTCTCCCCCTCCCCCTCGTTGCCGACCCGGTTCATCCCGTCGTTCCAGTCGCCAGAGCCCATGAGCGGGATCCCGTGGCGGCCCTTCGTCAGCGAGATGTCGATGGCGCGGGCGGCGTGCTCGTAGATCGAGCCCGTCTCGCCGCTCGGCTGCGGCGTGAGGAACACTTCGTCCTCGCCCGGCTCGAGGGCGCGGGCCGTGAGAAAGCGGGCCTCCTCGTCGAGGAGCGTCTCGTCGCCGGTCGTCGCGAGCGCGAAGGCGACGGCGTAGGGCAGCCAGAGGAGGTCGTCCGAGAACCGCGTGCGGATGCCAGCGCCCGTGATCGGGTGCCACCAGTGGAGCACGTCGCCCTCGGTAAACTGGTGCTCGGCGTTCGTGAGGATCTGCGCCCGCGTGAGGTCGGGGCGCGTGTAGACCATCGCGAGGCTGTCCTGGAGCTGGTCGCGGAAGCCGTACGCGCCGCCGCTCTGATAGAACGCGCTCCGACCCCAGAGGCGACACGAGAGGTTCTGGTACAGCAGCCACCCGTTGACGAGCACGTCCAGGTCGGGCGCGGGCGTCTCGACGCGGACCGCGCCGAGCGTCTCCTCCCAGAACTGCGCCACGTCGTCGAGCGCGCGGTCCGCGGCCTCGACCGTCGCGTAGCGGGCGACGAGCGTCCGGACCTCGGCGACCGTGGGGGCCTGGCCGAGGAGGAACACGACCTCCCGCGTCTCGCCCGGCTCGAGCGCCAGCGGCACGCGGAGCGCGGCGCACGGGTCGAGGTCCGTCTCCAGCCGCCCGTCGAGCGGCCCGCCGAGGCGGACGGCGTCGGGCGCCGACGCGTGGCCGTTCCGCCCGAGGAACGCCCCGCGGCGCGCGCTCACCGACTCGACCTCGGCGCCAGCCACGGCCACGAACGCGAGCCGCGTCCCGAACGTCGGGTTGTACGGGTTGTGGGCGAGGATCGCGCCCGACTCGAGGTCGCGGTCGACGACGACGTAGGGCGCGTTGGGCTCGCGGCGCTCGCCGAGCACCCACTCGGCGTAGCGATAGAGCGAGAGCCGGCGCGCCTTGTCGGTCGTGTTCGTGACCGTCAGGCGGACCAGCTTGACCGGGTCGCGCTGGGGGACGAATGCCGTCGCCTCGGTCTCCAGGCCGGCCCAGGCCGTGCGCCACGACGTGGAGCCCCAGGCGTGGCGCGTCTCGTAGGGCGCCGGCGCGGGGGCCGGGCGCGGGGTCGGCGTCCAGAACACGCCCGCGTCGTCGTCGCGGAGGTAGAGGGCCTCGCCGGCCGGGTCCGTGACGGGGTCGTTGGACCACGGCGTGAGCTTGTTCTGCTGCGAGTTGCGGGCCCACGTGTAGCCCTCGCCGCTCTCCGTCGCCGTGAAGCCGGCCGCCCGGTTGGCCACCACGTTGATCCACGGGAGCGGCGTCCGCTCGTCCCCCGCCCCGCCTTGCTGGCGGATCACGTAGGCGCGGCCGTCCTCGGCGAAGCCGCCGTAGCCGTTCATGAAC
>JAAXJP010000581.1 GCA_012269805.1 Rubrivirga sp. | reverse complement strand
GGCGTGGGAGAGCGAGAGGGCTGCCTGGCCGGCGAACGTCTCGAGCGCGGCGAGGTCGTCGGCCTCGAAGGCGTCGGACGTTTTCCGGGAGACGAGCAGGACGCCGCGCGTGAGTCCGCCCGGGCCGTCGGCGGACGAGGCGCCGAGCGAGAGGGCGACGAGGCTCGCGACGCCGTCGCCGGGCCGCGCGCGGACGCGGTGGTCGGCCTCGGCGTGGGGGAGGACCAAGGCGCCGTCGGCCTCCGCGGCCGCGCGGTGGAGGGCGTCGGCGTCGGCCGCCCGGCTGGCGGCGTCGAGGGGGAGCCCCGAGGCGGCCACGACGGCCGGCCGGATGTTGCCGTGGGCGGGGTCGGTCAGGGCGACCCACGCCGCGTCGGCCAGCCCGGCGTCGACGGGGCCGCGGGCGACGGCGGCGGCCAGCTCCGCCCGGTCGAGGACGCGGCCGGAGAGGTCGGCGAGCGACCGGAGGGCCCGGCGCTCCCCGGCCCGCTGGTCCTGCGCGGCCGCCGACGACAGGCCGAACAGGAGCGACAGCGTCGTCGCCAGGCCATAGAGCGCCCCGAAGACGGTGACCGACAGGACGAGCGCCGCGAGCGACCGGCTGAGCACGGCCGTGTACGGGAAGTCGGGCACGCGGCCGGTCCCGTCGCCGACCGGGATCGCGCCCGGGCCGCCGAACTGGACGGTGAGCAGGACGACGAGGGTCGCGGAGAGCCCGATCGCGAGTGCGCCCGCCGCGACCCGTTGCCGGCTCGGGAGGTCGCCGATCCAGCGCTGGCGGAGGGCGATCCCGACGCCCGCGAGCACGGCCGGGACGCCGAACACGGCCATCGCGGTCGGCACGTAGACCATGAGCGGCCGGCCGGCTACGGTCAGGCCCGTGACGACGGTGAGGCTCAGAAAGGCGCCCCACGCCCAGAGCGTCGACCGGCGGCGGCGGTGGAGCGCGAGCGGACGGAGCGAGGCGAGGACGGTCGCCCCGAGCGCGGCCTCGGACGTCCCGAGGATCGCGGCCCAGACGACGGTCAGTGGCCGGTCGGGCATCCCGGTCTTCGGGTCGATAAAGCCCTCGAAGCTCGTGCCCACTGCGAGCGTCAGCCCCAGCACGCCGAGCCCGAACCCGAACGGGACGGCCAGGCTCCGGAGCGGGCCGGGCCGCTCTCCGGACCCCGCGAGCGCGAGGTAGAGCGCGGCCGCGGACACGACCGCGAGCACGTCGAGGCCGATGGCGGCGGCGGCCCCGAGCGCGACGCCTTCGGCGACGGCGATCCCCCGCACGGCGGCCACGGCGCCCAGCGCCAGGACCGCGCCGACCCCGAGCGAGATCCGCCGAGGGGCCGTGGCGACGAGGGCGCGGAGCGCGCGGCGGGAGGCGGGGAGCGTGGTCGGCAGGGCGGGGCGCGGGCGGCGAAACGCCGTGTTCGGTCGCGGCGTCGCGGGGTTGCGAATATATCCGGGCCGCGCACGGCCCTGGGCAACCCCGCCGCCCGCCAGCCCGTAGCGCCCGCACCTCCCCGGACTCCCGTGCGCACCGTCCTCTCTCGCCTGTTCCTCGTCGGCCTCCTCGGGGTCGCCATCTTCGCCGTCATCCGCGTCGCGGACGGGGCCGGTCGGTCCGTCGTCGGCATCACGAGCCCCGACGTCGACGACCTCGAGCACGAGGCCTTCCGGCTCGACGCGCCCGGGACGTTCGCCGTCGACGCCGCCGGCTCGTACGAAGAGGTCTCGGGCGGGCCCTCGGACACGACGCTCGCGGCCTACGGCTGGGTCGTCCGCCGCTCCGACGGCGCCGTTGTGTGGCGGCTCACGGGGCCGCGCCCGGAGCGCGGGACGCTCGTGACCGTCGAAGACACGATCCGGCTCGGGCCCGGGACGTACGACGCCTACTTTACCGCCTACGGCGACCCGCTAGTCCGTCAGCCCGGCCCCCGCGACGGGTCGATCGGCGAGCGGCTCCGGGCGTTCCTCAGCCGCGGCGGCCGGTCGTGGGTGGGCGACGCCGGTCGTTGGCGGCTCATCCTCCGTGGCCTCGACGCGCCCGCCCGCGACGCCGAGACGGGCGGCCTCGGCGACCCGGCCGGCGTGGAGGCCCCCGACGACTCGACCCACCTCTGGCAGGCCCTCGGCGTCCGCAGCCGGCAGAGACGGGAGGGCCTCCTCCACGTCACGTCGCCCGCCCGCGTTGCCGTCCAGACGGTCACCGAGATCACCGACGGCGTCGTGGCCGACCAGGCCTCGATCGTCCGGCTCGGCGCGCGCGACACGGTCTGGACCGTTCCTGCGGGGGGCGCGTGGGCCGGCGGGTCACTCAAGAATCGGGTCGTGCAGGACGAGGTCACGCTTCAGCCCGGCTTCTACCGCGTCGCTTTCGAGGCCGACCGGTCGCACGCCTACGGAGACTGGACGGCCAACCCGCCGCTCGTCCCGTCGTCGTGGGGGATGGCCGTCCGCCGCGCGTCGCCCGACCAGGCCGTCTCTCGGCTCGACCCCGCCGCGCTCGACCTCCCCCAGATCGCCGCGTTCGACTGCGTCGGCTCCGACCAGGAGCTGGAGGCGGTGTTCACGACGGCCGACCCGCTCGACGTGCTTCTGGTCGCCGTCGGCGAGATCTCGTCCGGCTCGCGCTACGACTACGCCACGCTCGAGGTCGAAGAGGCCGACGGCGACTGGGACGAGGTCTGGGAGATGCGCGACGACCTCGAACTCGCCGGCGGCGACGAGAAGAACAAGCGGGCGACGGTCGCGCTCTCCCTCGACCCCGGCACCTACCGCCTCCTGTACGAGACCGACGGCTCGCACGACTGTGGCAGCGAGTACAACGGCGGCGG
>JAAXJP010000626.1 GCA_012269805.1 Rubrivirga sp. | reverse complement strand
TCCCCGACCCGCCCCCCGAGACGCCCGAGGCCGAGGCCGCCGGGCCGGACGGCCCCGCTCTGCCCGCCGATCCGACGCTGGACCAAGAGCTCCCGCTCGCCGTCGAGCCCGCCGAGGTGCCGGACGGCGCCCCGCTCGACCACCCCTCGCTCTACTTCAACCGCGAGCTGAGCTGGATCGACTTTAACTGGCGCGTCTTTTTCCAGGCCCTCGACCCCCGCACGCCGCTCCTCGAGCGCGTCCGGTTCGTGGCGATCACGGCCAACAACCTCGACGAGTTCTACCGCAAGCGGATCGGCGGGCTCAAGCGCCAGCTCGGCGCCGGCGTCCGCGCGCTCTCGCCGGACGGGCGAACGCCGCGCGAGCAGCTCGAGCTCACGCTCAGCGCCTGCCTCGACATGCAGGCCGAGCTCTCGCGGGTCTGGGAAGGTGAGCTCCGCCCCGAGCTGGCCGACGCTGGCGTCGTCGTCCGCGAGTACGACAGCCTCGAGGACGACGAGCAGGCCGCGCTCGACCGGGTCTTCCGCGAGACCATCTTCCCGATCCTCACGCCGCTCGCGGTGGACTCGGGCCACCCGTTCCCGTTTATTTCGAACCTCTCGCTGTCGCTGGCGGTCACGCTTCGCCACCCGACGCGGGGGACCGAGCACTTTGCCCGACTCAAGGTCCCGACGGGCCGCGCCCGGTTTATGCCCGTCGACGGCCGCGAGGGCGAGTTCGTCGCCATCGAGGACCTGATCGCGAACAACGCCGAGGAGCTGTTCCGCGGGATGGAGGTCGAGGGCGTCTACGCCTTCCGCGTGACCCGCAACGCGAGCGTCGACCGGAGCGAGGAGGAGGCCGACGACCTCCTTGCGATGATCTCCGAGGAGCTCCGGGAGCGGAAGTTCTCCGAGGTCGTCCGCCTCGAGGTCGAGGCGGACATGCCCGACCGCGTGCGCGAGCTCCTGAGCCGCGAGCTCGGCCTGACCGATCCGGAGGACACCGTGGAGGTCGACGGCCTCCTCGACCTCGCCGGCCTGACCGGTCTGTACGACGTCGACCGGGCGGACCTGAAGGACCTCCCCTGGGAGCCCGTCGTCCCGATCCGCCTCCGCCACATGGTGATGGAGGACGACGACGACATGTTCTCCGTCATCCGGAAGGGCGACCTCCTCGTCCACCACCCGTACGAGAGCTTCGCGGCCTCGACCCAGCGGTTTATCGAGGAGGCCGCCGAGGACCCGCGCGTCCTCGCCATCAAGCTGACGCTCTACCGGACGAGCCAGGACAGCCCCATCGTTCGCGCGCTCATCCGGGCGGCCGAGGCGGGCAAACAGGTCGCGGCACTCGTCGAGCTCAAGGCCCGGTTCGACGAGGAGAACAACATCGAGTGGGCTCAGCGCCTGGAGCGGACGGGCGCGCACGTGGCCTACGGCCTCGTCGGGCTCAAGACCCACGCCAAGACGACGCTCGTCGTCCGAGAGGAAGCTGGCGGCCTCCGGACGTACTGCCACCTCGGCACGGGCAACTACAACCCCACGACGGCCCGGTTCTACACCGACTTCGGCCTGTTCACCTGCCGCGAGGTCGTGGGGCAGGACCTCGTCGGGCTGTTCCACTTCCTGACGGGCTACGCCCCCGAGCAGGAGTACCAGACCCTGGCCGTCGCCCCGCGTGACCTCCGCGGGCAGTTCGTCTCGCTCATCCGTCGGGAGGTCCAGCACGCCCAGGCCGGCCGGAAGGCGCGGATCATCGCCAAGATGAACGCGCTCGACGACGTCGGGATCATCCAGGAGCTGTACCGGGCCAGCCAGGCCGGCGTCCAGGTCGACCTCATCGTCCGCGGCCACACGCGGATGCGGCCGGGGGTGGCGGGCGTCTCCGACAACGTCCGGATCGTGTCGATCGTCGGCCGCTTTCTCGAGCACAGCCGGATCTACTACTTCCACAACGACGGCGCCGACGAGACCTACATCGGCTCGGCCGACTGGATGCGCCGCAACCTCGACGACCGCGTCGAGGTGGTCGTGCCCGTCGAGGACGAGACCGCGCAGGCCCGGCTCAAGCGGACCCTCAAGTTCTGCCTAGAGGACAACCGTCAGGCGTGGGACCTCCGGCCGGACGGCCGCTACGTGCTCCGCTGGCCCGGCGACGGCGAGGAGGTGCGTGCGTTCCACGACACGCTCATGCGCCGTGCGCGGCGCCGGACCGAAGAAGACGACGCGGCGTGGTCGTTTTAGCCCGAGAGATCGTGTTGCGAGTGAAGGACATTCCGGTCCGGGTCGGCCGCCTCGGCCTGGTTGCAGGTCTCCTCGTGGCGCTGGCCGCTGGGTGCGCCGAGCCCCCGGGGCCCTCGCCGGAGCAACAGGCGATCTTCGCCCAAGAGGTCGACCAAGAGCTGGTCGTGCCGGCCGTCAAGAACGCGATGAGCTTTGCCGTGGGCGAGATCGTAGCCCCGGCCGGGGCCACGGTCCGGCTTGTCATGGACAACACCGAGACGACGAGCCCGGCGATGGTCCACAACGTCGTCGTGGTCGAGACTGAGCGGGCCGTCGAGCGCGTCGGCCAGGCGGCGGCCACGGCGCCCGACAACATCCCTGACGACGACGCGATCCTGGCGTACACGCCGCTCGCGAGACCGGGACAGCGGACCGCGGTCGTGTTTACGATGCCGCCGCCGGGCCGCTACCCGTTTATCTGCACCTATCCCGGCCACTTCCGGTTTATGCAGGGCACGCTCGTCTCGACGATCCCCGACGTGTGAGAACCGCGGCGGGCGGCGCGGGAACCGATCTCGCGCTGTCCGCCGCGAGCTCTACTCGTACCGCACCCGGTCCTCGACCGTCGTCGG
>JAAXJP010000150.1 GCA_012269805.1 Rubrivirga sp. | reverse complement strand
CGTCCCGACGTACCTCGACAACGCCTCCCGGCAGATCGCCTCTGTGGACGACCACCGCCTCCACAGCTTCCTCGTCGTCCGCCACGGCCGGCTCGTGTTCGAGGAGTACTACAACGGCTACGGCCCCCACAACCCCCACGACATCCGGTCGGCCACCAAAAGCATCACGTCGCTCCTGACCGGCATGGCCATCGAGCGCGGCGTGCTGGAGGGCGTCGACGCCCCCCTCATGGACTACCTCCGCGAGGCGTACCCCGACGTCCGCGACCGGGACGACCTCCTCGTCCGGCACCTCCTCACCATGAGCGGCGGGCTCGACTGCGACGACCACGACCGCCGCACCCGCGGGCAGGAGGACCGGATGTACCGGTCGGACGACTGGGTCGCCTACTTCCTCTCGCTCTCGCGGCCCTACGCCCCCGGCGACACCACGCGGTACTGCACGGGGGGCGTCGTGGCCCTGGGCGAGGCCATCGCGCAGGGGGCGGGCCGTGACCTCGCCGCCTTCGCCGAGGAGGCGCTCTTCGAGCCGCTCGGAATCGAGAACTACCGGTGGGCCCGGTTCGACGACAACACCAAGGTCGACGCGGGCGGCCACCTCCTCCTCACCCCCCGTGGGATGGCGAAGGTCGGCATGCTCGTCCTCCAGGACGGGGAGTGGGAGGGCCGGCGGCTCGTCTCGGAGGAGTGGGTCGAGCGCTCGACGCGGCCCAGCACGAGGATGCGCGGGATGGGCTACGGGTACCTCTGGTGGAGCCACACCCTCCGATACGGCGAGGTCGACGTCGACCTGGTCTGGGCGAGCGGGAACGGGGGGCAGACCATCTTCCTGGCCCCGGACTACGACCTGGTCGCCGTGTTCACCGCCGGGTATTACAACTCGGACCGGGCGGAGATCGTGTTCAACCTGTTCTCGAACGCCGTCCTCCCCTCCCTCGTCGAGCTCCAGGACCACCTCCCCGACGCCCCGTGACGGTCTCCGAGTGACACAGCACCGACGGCGCCGCTTTCTTGGACAGGCCCCCCTCCGAGGCTCCGGGTGGGTGACCCCCGGTTTGCGCCGATCCAGTCGGCGCAAACCGTCGACAAACCAGATCGGGAGCGGTGAGCGGTCCCGGGCGGGGGAGACGTCCACGGAGCGGGTCGACAGACCGAAATCGGAGTTCGGTCCCCCCTATCCACCAAGCGCGCTCACCGTGTGGACGAGGACCCTGAGCCGACGGGCGCGCGACTCGGGCGAGGAGTCCTCAGCGTACCTCGCTACGGGGCGACCCTGTCACGATGCACGGCCGCCCGGGTACCCCGCCAGAGATGGGGAGGGACTGGTCTCCCAGGTAGGGCCGCATCCTCGAGTACACCACGACCTCGACGTCTGGGACGTGCTCCCCGAACCGACGCTCGACCCGGCCTGAATCCACCGTCACGTCCCGGCCCCCAGCAACACGAGCACCGGCATCGACACCGGCCGAGGTCCGCGGCCGAGAACGTGTCGGGCCTCCACGGCCCCCGCGCCCGCCGCCGGGGAGGAACGCACCGGGCCGCTATAGAGCACCTGCCTCCGAGGCGATCACGCCAGGCGACCACGGCGGGCTCTCCTACTCGCTCCGTTCGATCTCACGAAGCGCCCGCTCGAGCCGCTCACGCTCCTCGGCGTCCACCCCGCGCTCGAGGAGCGTTCGGAGCGCGGCCGCGTGGGCGGCCCGGGGCGCCTCGCTCGCCGGCACCTCGAGGTCCGGCTGCACCCCCGATCCCTCCCAGTTCGTCCCCGTCGCCGCGACGACCGGGGCCCCCGTCGAGACCGAGAGGCGGAGGCCGCGGCCGAGGTCGTAGTACGAGTTCCGGTTCGCCGCCCCGTACGACGGCTCGCCCACGACGACGGCTTTGTCGAACGCCTGGAGCGTGTACGCGAAGAACTCGGAGGCCGACCCGGTCCCACCGTCGACCAACACGAAGAGCGGATCGTCTGGACGGCGCGCTCCGGGGACGAACGGGAGGGTGTAGAGCGTGCTCGGCTGGGCCGAGGGGTCGCTATACCGGGTCGTCATGAGGAGGGTCGGGGGCGACGCGAAGAAGTAGCTCGCGATGAGCTCGGCCAACCCGCCGTACCCGCCGCCGTTGCCCCGGACGTCGATGACGACCGCGTCGGTGTTCTCGAGGAACCGCATCGCCGCCACGGCCGCGTCGTACCCCCGCTGGGGCTCCATCCAGCCGACGACTCGGAGGTACCCGACGTTGCCGCCGAGGACCCGGGCCTCGGTGAACCCGTGGTTCGTCGTCCGCTCCTCGATCCGCTCCCGCTCGGCCCACGCCTCCCAGTCCGTCCCCTCGCCTCCCTCGATGCGGGCGTACTCCACGTAGAGGTGGCCGTCGCCGGTAGCGGCCTGGAGATCGCGCGTGAGCACGGCGGCGAGCGAGTCCAGAGAGGGAGCCGCCTGGTACCGCCCGGCATCGAGGCCGGCGCGGACGCGGTCTGCGATCGCCGCGCGCCGCTCCTCGAACACGTAGTGGCTGTCCACGAGGGCGAGTACGCGTACCGCGACGGCATCAGCTTCAGCGAGGCCCTGCGATCTCGTCATGGAGGGCCACAGGAGCACACAGATCACGCCGAGCGGGGCGAGCCATATGGTCGACGGGCGTCGTGGCAACGTAGTGTTGAGGGTCAGGTGGCGAGCGGGGGGTACGGCCACCGCTACGCCGTGTGACGACGGGGAGCGACGAGACGAAACGAGGCGCGCGTCTGGCACCCCCTCCCGAGGCGCCCCCCCGGCGGCGGGAGGCGCCCCCCCGCCGGCGCTGGCAGGGCGCCCGGACCGCGCCCCCCCCGCGACCGGCCGCT
>JAAXJP010000527.1 GCA_012269805.1 Rubrivirga sp. | reverse complement strand
GAACTCGACGATCTGCCAGAGGTCGTCCTTCCAGTTGAGGACGAGGCCGTTGCGGAAATCCTGGGTGGAGGGCATGCGGGGGTCGGTCTGAGGATCGGGCAAGCTATCGCCGCCGTCTGGGCCGACGGGCGAAGCCGCCGTGGAACCGTCGGCCTCGGCACCGGCCGCCTCGGGCCCCCTCGAACAGCGCGCCCGAGGCGTGGGCCCCGAACGACCGCCGGCCGGACCGCGTAGCTTCCGCCCATGCCCCGCCTCGTCTCCGAACGCACCGTGCTCGACGCCCTGGCCGCCGGCCAGTCGGCGCTGGCGGTGCCCGGGGGCGCCCTCGTGACGGCGCTCGCCCGCGACACCGCCCGCGACCGGGGGCTCCGACTCGTCACCGAGGCGGGCGGACCCGCGGCCACGCCGGCCGACCCGCCCGCGCTCCCGTCGGCGCCGGCCAAGACGCTCGCCGTCGGCTGCGACCACGCCGGGTTCGACGTCAAGGACGCGCTCGCCGAGCACGCCCGGAGCCTCGGCTGGACCGTGACCGACGTCGGGACGAACTCGACCGACAGCGTCGACTACCCGGACTTCGCCTACGCCGTGGCCCGGCTCGTCCACCTCGGGCGCGCCGCGGCCGGGCTCATGATCGACGGCGTCGGGGTGGGCTCGGCGATGGTGTGCAACAAGGTGCCGGGCGTGCGCGCGGCGCTGTGCCCTAGCACGTTCGCGGCGTTCAACGCCCGCGCCCACAACGACGCGAACGTGATCACGCTGGGGAGCCGGACGATGGGCGTCGAGGTGTGCAAGCGCGTCCTCGCCGAGTTCCTCGCGACCGACTTCGAGGGCGGCCGCCACGCGCGGCGCGTCAACAAGATCGCGGACGTCGAGGCGCGCTTCCTGCCGGGCGCCGGCGGCGCCGCGTAGATGCGCGCCGACGCCCTCCCCGTGCGGCCGCTCGGGTCGCTCGCCACGCTCCCGCCCGGCCCGCTCGCCGAGGTCTTCGGCGCGGGCGCGAGGCTTCGGCCGTCGGCCACCGTCGAGGTCGTCCGCCTCGGCGACGTCGCGGGGCGGGTGGCCGCCGCAGCCGGCGACGCGCTCCGCCTCCGGGTCGACGCGCTCGCCGAGGTGGAAGGCCCCGTCACCCTCCGCGGCCCGGCCGGCGCCGTATCGGTCGAGGCCGAGCCCGCGCGGTCGCGGCTCGTGCTGCCCGACGGGCTCCGGCGTGCGTGGGGCGTCGGCGAGTCGGCCGTGCTCGGGCTGGGCGCGGTGGCCCTGGCGGTCCCCGTCGAGAGCGGGCCGGACGTGGCGGCCGAGGTCGAGCGCGCGCTGTGGCTCGGCGCCGGCCGGCCGGAGACGGCGCGCTGGCTGCCGGGCGCCGACCTCGCCCCGCCCGCCCCGGAGCCGGCCGACGGTCCGCTCGTCATCGAGCGCCGGGTGATTACGGAGACCGACGTGCGGCAGGCCCGCCTGAAGCGGCGGCGCATCCGGCTCACGCCGGGCCAGATCGTCACGCCGGCCGCCCGGACGCTCGGCCGCGAGGCTGGCGTGTTCGTCGACTGACCTCGGCAGGCGACCGCGGCCCGAGCGGCGTCGCCGCGTGCGACTCGCCGACGGCGGCGTGCGACTCATCGCCCCCACCGTGCAGGCCGTACCGGCGACCGCCACTGACTCCGGTCGTGGCCCTCGACGTGCCCTCCCCCCAGCGGCGGAGCCGGGTATCTTCACGGCCCCTCCCCGCTCGCCCATGCCCGTTCGCGCCTGTCTCGCCGCCGTCGCGGCCCTGCTCCTCGCCGTCCCCGCCCGCGCCCAGGGTATCGGCGCCGAGACGCCGCTCCGGCCGGTCACGACCGCCGCGGCCATCACGAACGCCCGCGTCGTCGTGGCGCCCGGTCGCGTGCTCGACCGCGCGACCGTCGTCGTCCGCGACGGCCGGATCGTCGCCGTCGGCGAACGCGTCGAGGTCCCGTTCGACGCCGACGTGGTCGAGGGCGACTCGCTGACCGTCTACGCCGGCTTCGTCGACGCCTTCGGCATCGAGGGCGTGCCGGAACCCGACGACTTTGACGACTACGACGGCGACCGCGGCGACCCGCCGCGCGAGCGCGCCGGGATCACGCCCGAGCGTGACGTCCGCGACCTGTTCGACCCCGGCGACGCGCGGATCGGACAGCTCCGCGAGGCCGGCTTCACCGTGGCCCACGTGGCCCCACGCGAGGGCCTGTTCGCCGGGCAGGGCGCCGTGGTGCTCCTCCGCGAGACCATGCGCGGCGAGTACCCGGAGGCCCTCGTCCTGACCGAGCCGATCAGCTTCGTCGCCGCCATCGACCCCGCCTCGGGCGTGTACCCGGCCACCCCGATGGGCGTGCTGAGCGTGATGCGCGAGACGGTCGAGAACGCGCGCCGCCGCCGCGCCGGCCGGACGGCCTACGACCGCGAGGCCGAAGGCGCCGCCCGCCCCCGCTTCGACCCGGTCCTCGACGCCGTCGGGACCGTGCTCGACGGCGACCGCCGGTTCGTCTTCCTGGCCGAGGACTGGCTCGACGCCTTCCGCGCGCTCCGGGTGTCGGAGGAGATGGGCCTGAGCCCCGTCCTCGCCGGCGTCCCCGACGCCGCGCCGCTCCTCGACCGGCTCCGCACGAGCGAGGTCCCCGTCTTCGCCCCCCTCGCCCTCCCCGACTCCGTCGAGGCCGACAGCGCCGCGCTGGCCGTCCCGCTTCCCTCGACCACGCCCGGCGAGGTCTCGTTCGTCTCGAACCGGCGGATCCTGTCGTACCGCGACCTCGGCGACGACCAGACGGCCCTCACCGGCCAGAAGCGGGCGGCGGTCCGGAGCGCGGAGCGGAGCCCGGCCG
>JAAXJP010000571.1 GCA_012269805.1 Rubrivirga sp. | reverse complement strand
GGCGATTTTGTTCATGGGGGCAAGGGGCATGGGGGACGAGGCAAGGGGTAGGACAAGAGAGCCCGATGCCTCTTGCCCCTTCCCGCTTGCCCTCTCAGAACACGACGGGTTTGAGTTTGACCGAACGGCGGAGGGCGTTGACCTCGTGCGGCTCGAGCCGTCGCCAGCGGCCCCGACGGAGGCCGTCCAGGTCGAGGCCGGCGTACCCGACCCGGTCGAGCGCGACGACGCGGCGGCCCAGCGCCTCGACCATCCGGCGGACCTGGCGGTTTCGCCCCTCGTGAAGCTGGAGCGCGAACCGCCGGCGGTCGTCGTCGACGAAGGCGGCGTTGTCGGCCGCGGCCGGACCGTCGTCGAGGCGGACGCCCTTCTTGAGCGTGGCCAGGTCCGCCTCGGTGAGCGGTTGGTCGGCCTCGACGACGTAGAGCTTGACGGCGCCGTGGCTCGGGTGCATCAGCCGGTGGGCCAGCTCGCCATCGGTCGTGAGGAGGAGCGCCCCGGTCGTGTCCTTGTCGAGCCGGCCGACCGGGAACAGGGCCGACTTCAGCCGCTTCGGAATCGTGACGAGGTCGAGGACGGTCTTCCGCCCCCGATCGTCCGACACGGTCGTGAGCGTGTCGAGCGGCTTGTTGAGGAGGACGTAGGCGAGGTCGGTCGGCTGGATCGGCTGCCCATCGACCTCGACGGCGTCGTCATCGGAGACCTTGACGCCCATCTCCGTCGTCACCTGGCCGTTGACGCGGACGCGGCCGGCGGCGATGATGTCGTCGGCCTCGCGGCGGGAGGCGACGCCGGCACGGGCGAGGTAGCGGTTGAGCCGCATCGGGCCCGCGTCGTCGGGCCGCGACGCCGTCTCCAGCGTCTCCGAGTGGCGCTGCTTCCGCTCCGCCTGCCGTCGGCGGCGCACGGAGTCACGATTGGTCCGGTTCGGCATCGTCGGAGTCGGGGGCGGGCTGGATCGGCGAGGGCGCCGTCATCTCGGCGAGGAGCTTGGCGCGCTCCCGGTTAAACGCGGGATCGGCGAGGAGGTCCTCGATCTCGCGCGGCGTGGGCAGAGCGTCGAGCGCGTCGAGGCCGAACTGCTCCAGGAACCGGTCGGTCGTGGCGTACAGGAGCGGGCGGCCGATCCCCTCCCCCCTCCCGGCGATCGTCACAAAGTCGCGTTCGAGAAGCTGGCGGAGGGCGTAGTCCGAGTTGACGCCGCGGACGTGGTCGACCTCGGGGCGGGTGACGGGTTGTTTGTATGCAATAACGGCCAGCGTCTCGAGGAGCGACCGCGACAGCCGCTTCGCCGCGTCGTCCTCGAAGAGGGCGCTCACGAACGGGTGGACCTCCTCGACCGTCGCCATCCGGAGCCCGCCCGCCCAGCGCTGAATTCGGAAGGCCCGCCCGCCGGTCCGGTACGCCGCGTTGAGCCGCCCGACCGCCTCCTCCACCTCGGCGGCCCCGTGCTCGGTGCCGGTGACCTCCCCGTAGGCACGCGCGACGTCCTCTGGCCGGAGCGGCACGTCGCTCGCGAAAATCAGCGCCTCGACGGCCTGATCGAACGTGTCGGTGGTCCGGACGGTCTCCATTACGCGGCGGCGGAGAAAGACGGCTCATCGGCCGCGTCGTCGACCGAGGTGACGCCCGCGACGGGCTCGACGGCAAAGTCCTCGGGGTCGAGCCCGAACACGATGCGGACGGCCTGGCGCTGGGCGAGATCCAGGACGGCGAGGAACGTGACGATGACGAACGGCTTGCTGCGGCGGGCGACGAGCGCCCCGAACGACGCCCCGCCCCCCTGCACCCGGCTCAGCACCCACGCCCGCTGGACGTCGATGGCGAACGACTCTCGGGCGACCTCGTGCCGGACGGTCTCGCTCTGTTGGGCGGCCCGCTCGACGGCCGCGCCGAGCGCGGCGACGAGGTCGAAGATCGTGGCCCGATACGTCACCTCGACGGGCGGGGCGAGCTCGTCGCGCTGGTCCGCGGCCTGGCCCCGCGTCCGCAGCCGGTGCCGGGCCTCGAAGCGGCCCTCCAGATTGCCGGCCGCCTCTTTGTAGCGGACGTACTCGATGAGGCGCTCGACGAGCTCCTGCCGGGGGTCGATCGGCTCGCCCTCGTCGTCCAGCTCCGGCCGCGGCATCAGCATCCGGGCCTTGATCTGAATCAGGAGCGCCGCCGTGTAGATAAAGTCCGCTGCCGCGTCGAGGTCGACGTGCTCCAGCACGCGGACCGCCTCGAGGTACTCGTCCGCGATCCGGGCGATCGGGATGTCGTGGACGTCGATCTCATCCCGCCGGATAAAGAAGAGCAGGAGGTCGAGCGGCCCTTCGAACTGGTCGAGCTGGACGCGGTGCATGCGGGGGGACGGCTTTGCCAAAGCTACGGCCGTCCGGAGCACATCGGGCGGGGTCCGGTCGAGTGATCGAACATTGGGAGACCTGATTCCTGCGCCCCCCCCTCGCGGGGCCCCGTCGCCGCCCCGGTGATCGGTCACACGCTCCCAAACCGCCCGGTCACCCGGCCTCTCGGTCCTTGAACCACTCGACGGTCCGCCCGAGGCCGGTCTCCACGTCCACCTCGGGGCGCCAGTCGAGGGCCTCGGACGTGTGCGAGATGTCGAGGACGCTCCGCTGCTGCTCGCCGGGCTTGGCCGGGCCGTGGACCTCCTCGGCATCGGCGCCGGTGAAGTGGTTGATGTGTCGGAACAGCGCGTTCACGTCCGTCTCGACGCCCGTCCCGACGTTGAAGACGCCGGAGCCGTCGCGCCCGAGCGCGGCCACGAACGCGCGGACGACGTCGCCGACGAACACGTAGTCCCGCGTCTGCGTGCCCTCGCCGTTGATCGTGACCGGCTCGCCGCGGAGCAGCCGTTGCGCGAAGATGGCCACCACGCCGGCCTCACCGTGCGGGTTCTGCCGCGGGCCGTAGACGTTGCCGAACCGGAGCGCCGCGTAGTCGAGGCCGTAGGTCTGCGCGTAGAACCGGAGGTAGTGCTCGCTGACCAGCTTGGTAATGCCGTAGGGCGACATCGGCCGGGTCGGGTGGCTCTCCGGCTGCGGGCCGCCGTCGTTGACCGTCGGGTCGGGCTCGCCGTAGATCGCGCCGCCGGTCGAGGCGAACGCGACCTTCTCGAGGCCGGCCTTCCGCCCCGCCTCCAGGAGGTTCAGCAGCCCGAGCACGTTGACGTCGGCGTCGAACCGGGGGTCGGCGACGGACTTCCGGACGTCCATTTGCGCGGCGAGGTGGCACAGCGCGGCGAACTCGTGTTCGGCAAAGAGTTCGGCGACCTGCGGCGAACGGATGTCCAGCTCGTGAAAGGTCGCGCCTTCCGGCACGTTCTCTCGGACGCCGCCGGAGAGGTCGTCCACGATGTGGACCTCGCAGCCTTCCTCGAGGAGCCGGTCCGCGACGTGAGAGCCGATAAAGCCGGCGCCGCCGGTAACGAGAACCGGGCGGCCGGAGAACGAGAAAGCCATGCGAGCGAGGGGTCGGGGGTGAGAAAACCGCGTCGGGCGCGGGAGTCCAAAGATCGGCCGTCAGCGCGAGGGCGGAAGGGCGGTCTAGGCCTCAGAGGGGAGGATCAGGGCGGACGAGAGCCGGCCGGGTGCGAACAGCTCGGCGGCCAGGTCGCGGACGCCCTCGGCCGTCACGGCGTCGATCTCGGCCACGATCTCGTCGACGGGCACGATCCGGCCGAGCGACAGCTCGACGCGGCCGAGCCGCTGCATCCGGTTCGTCGTGCTCTCGAGGCCGAGGACGATCGACCCTTTGAGCTGGTGCTTGGCCCGCGTGAGCATCCGGTCGCTGACGGGGCTCTCGGCCAGCTTCCCGAGCTCGCGTTCGATGAGGGTCCGCGACCGCTCGACGCGCGAGGCGTCCGTGCCGATGTAGACGCCGAGGTCGCCGGAGTCGGTCTGGACGTTGACGAACGAGTACACGGAGTAGCACCACCCGTACTTCTCGCGGATGTTCTGGTTGAGCCGGCTCGACATCCCGCCGCCGAGGATGGTGTTCAGGACCGACAGGGTCGTCCGCCTCGGGTCCGTCGCGCCGAGGGCCCGCGTGCCGAGGACGAGGTGGGCCTGCTGGATCGGCCGCTCGACCACGACGTCGGTCGGGGCGTAGGCCTCCGACGGCGTCCGCTCGGCGGCGTGGGGCGCGCGCTCGAACTCGGCGAGCAGCCGTTCGACGTGGCGGACGACCTCGGCGTGGCGCACGTTGCCGGCGACCGAGATCACGAGCCGGTTCGGCACGTAGTGCCGCCCGATGTAGCGCTCGAGGTCGTCGCGGGTAAACGAGCGGACGGACTCCGGCGTGCCGATGACGGGCCGGCCCAGCGGGTGGTCCGGGTAGAGCGCCGCCTCGTAGTGGTCGAAGACGTGGTCCTCCGGGGCGTCCTCGTACATCTTGATCTCCTCGACCACGACGTCCTTCTCCTTCTCGATCTCGCGCGGCGGCAGCGTCGGCTGGGTGACGAGGTCGAGCACGCTCTCGAGACCGCGGCCGAGGTGCTCGCTCAGGCCGCGCGCGTAGAAACACGTGTGCTCCTTCGAGGTGAACGCGTTGAGGTAGCCGCCGACGGACTCCATCCGCTGGTTGATGAGGTACCCCCGGCGGCGGCGGGTCCCCTTGAACACCATGTGCTCGATAAAATGCGTGATGCCCCCTTCGGCGGGCGTCTCGTCGCGGCTGCCGGCGTCCACCCAGGCCCCGACGGCCACGGAGCCGACCGAGGGGATCGTTTCAGTTAGGACGCGGACCCCCGAGTCGAGGTCGGTCCGATCGATAGAAGGAGTCAACACTGTTTGCTCAATGATTTCCGGCGGGCCGTATCCCAGTCCGCCCCGACGGTTCCAGCCGCCCACGCGATTCGCCCCGTCTCCGCTACCGGCCACCGCCCGCCGGGACCGCGCCTCGCCCCGTCCGCACCGCCCGCTCGAGCCCATCGGCCGACTGGCGACGCCCGGTCTGGCGGGCGAGCGACGCCCGGAAGGCCTCAGCCGCGTCGTCGGCGCGGCCCACCTCGAGGTACGCCAGGCCGAGCGCTTCGTGGGCGGGAACGACCGGCGAGGGCGGCCCGAACATGAGCGGGGCCTCCGCCTCCAGCCGCGCGGCCTCCACGAGCCGTTCGAGGGCCGTCCCCGCATCGTCCTCGGAGAGGAGGATCGCCCCCTCCAACTGGCTCGCCGCGGCCCGGGCGGCCCACGACGGGTCGTCCGCCTCCGCCAGCGCGCCGGTCAGGCCAAGCAGCGTCGCCCGAGCGTCCCCGCCGGTCTGAAGCTGGCCGAGCCCCCGTGCGAGCGCGTCGATCGCGAGGGTGTTCAGGCCCGCCTCGGCGGTCTGGGCCGGCGCCTCAAGGATTACGGCCCACTCGTCAAACGCGGTCGCGTGCTCGGCCCGGATCCGGACGACGTGCGCGAGCGAGGTCCCCGTCGCGCCGCCGGCGTGGTGCGCCTCGGCGACGGCGAGGAGGGAGTCGGCGAGAGCGGAGTCCTCGCTCTGGGTCGCGGCGTAGTGCCACCACCAGAGCGCGTGCCAGCCGTGGCCGTTGAGTGGCTCCCCCTTGCGGTCGGTCCCAGCCTTGGCCGCCTCGTAGCTCCGCCGGTTCATCCGTTCGACGTCGTCCCACATCCCGAGGGCGAGGTAGATGTGGGACGGCATGTGGAGCGCGTGGCTCGCGGCCGGGGCCACCTCCGCGTAGACGCGGGCCGGGCGGAGACCGAGGGGCGCGTGAACCGGGTCGTCGTAGGCGTGGATGAGGTAGTGCGCCGCGCCCGGATGCTGGGGGTTCGCGTCGAACACCTCCTCAGCGACGGCCGCCGCCCGCATGTACGTGGTAAAGTCACGGCCCTCATGGGCCGTCCCCAAGATCGAGAGCGCGTAGAATGCCGCGGCGTCGAGGTCCCCGGGGTACTCGGTCGCCAGCCGGCCCATCGCCCCCGCATATGCGTCGTCGCGGGCTTCCTTCGAGGCCTCGCCCCGGAAGAGGGCATCGAGCGTGGCCAGGTAGGCCCGCTCCCGCGCCGAGGCGGGCATGGCGTCGGCGCCCTCTAGGACGGCCAGCGCGGCGTCGCGGTCCTGGCGCATCCACACCGGGTGGTTGTGGGTCATCGCCTCGCCCCAGGCGGCCAGGGCGAAGGCGGGGGCGCGCCGGCGGGCCTCGTGAAAGGCCTCACGGGCGTCGTCGTATTCGAACGAATGGAGCAGGAGGAGGCCGCGGAGAAACGGCTCCTGAGCCTCCGGCGCGCCCGTGTTGGCGAACTCGGTCTCGCCGAGGTCCTGGGCCCCGGCGGGCACGACGACGACGAGGAGGAGCAGGGCGAACGTGCGCATGGCGGCGGAGGCGGGCGGTGTCGCAAGGTGCGACTGCCCAGTCCCAGCCGCCAGCCGCCCGCGTGGATCCCGTTGGAAAACGGGCGCCCCCGCCCGCCTCACGTCGAGGCAGACGGGGGCGGGGTCGAACCGGGGTCCGGCAGACGCTAGGCCTTCGCCGGCTTCGCCTCTTGAACGGCGCCGTCGCCGGCCGCCGCGTCGCCGTCGGGGCGCGGCGTGTAGGGTGCGTCGTGCTCGGGGAACTGCTTGATGTAGGCCTCCTGGATCGGGTGGCCGGTTCCCTGCGCCACCGGCGACGACTCGTGGATGTAGTAGTCCTCGTTCGGGAGCGTCTCGACCCAGTTCAGCGCGGCCTCGGCGGCACGGAGCATCGAGTCGTCCGAGTTTTTGTGGAGCGCGCGGACGTTGGCCTCGATCCGCTCGTGGGCGAGGTGCATGAAGTGGAGCCCGGCCAGCTTGTCGCGCTCCCACTCGGCCCCGCTGGCGCTGCGGGCGAGCTGCTGATCGAGCTTCGAGAGCACGCAACTCCAGGCGAACATCAGGACGGCGTTGTCGGCCAGGCGGGCCTGGACGGCCTGCCGGGACACGATCGCCTCCTCCAGCTTTTTCGACGCCAGCTTGAACTCGCGCGTGTGGGTCTGGACGTGCCCTGCGAGCCGCTCGGCAAACGACCGGAGCGACGGGTGGACGCGGGTGACCTCCGGCTTGCTCTTCTTGACGCCGAGGAAGATCTCCGTCGCGAGCGGCGTGCCGGCCTTGATGGTCTGCGGCTTGAACGCGCCCTTGAGGATGCGGGAGACGTTCTCCTGGACGGTTTCGTCGTCGCTCCACTCGACCGTGTTGAGCACGCCGAGCATGTACTCGGCGAGCTGCTTGCCGCCGTAGGCGAAGATGAACGACTGCATCACCTCGTTCGAGCCCTCGACGATCCGGTGGATCCGGTTGTCGCGCCAGAGCCGCTCGAACTCGTTCTCGGTGACGTAGCCCTCGCCGCCGAAGATCTGCATCGCCGAGTCGATGACGTTCCAGCCCTCCTCAGAGCAGAAGTACTTGCACGCGGCCGTCTCGACCATGATGTCCGGGTCGTGCCGGTCGAGCATCCCGCAGACGGCGTAGAGCATCGCATCCATCGCGTAGCAGAACGCGTGCATCTCGGCCACGCGCTTCTGGACGAGCTCGAAGTCGGCGAGCGGGCGCTGGAACTGGTACCGCGTCTGGACCCACTTCGTGGACTGCTCGGCGGCCTGCTTGGCCGCGCCGGTCACACCCGCCGAGAGCGTGCACCGCCCGTAGTTGAGGCACGTCAGCGCGACCTTCAGGCCCTGGCCCTCGCGGTGGAGCAGGTTCTCCTTCGGCACGCGGACGTTCTCGAACTTGATGCGCGCCTGCCACGTCCCGCGGATGCCGGCCTTCGAGCGGTTCTTCTGGAAGAACGAGACGCCCTCCATGTCCGGCGTCACGATGAGCGCCGAGACGCCCTTCTTCGTCTTGCCCGTCTTCGGGTCGACCACCTGCTGGTTCGCCATCACCGTGAGGAGCCCGGAGAGGGCGCCCGAGGTGATCCACTTTTTCTCGCCGTTGAGGATGTAGACGCCCTCCTCCTCGTTCCACTCGCACGTCGTCTGCTGCCCGGCCGCGTCGGAGCCGACCTGCGGCTCGCTGAGGCAGAATCCGGACAGCTTCTCGCGCGCGACCATGTGGAGGAAGCGCGCCTTCTGGTCGTCGGTGCCGAACAGCATGAGCGCCTTGCACCCGATCGACTGGTGGGCCGAGACCATCACGGCCGTCGACCCGCACCGCCGGCCGATGGCCTCCAGAACGCGGTTGTACGACGCGACGCCGAGGCCGAGGCCACCGTACTCCTCGGGCACGGTCATCCCCATCACGCCCATGTCGAACAGGCGCTCGATGACCCAGTCCGGGATCACCTGCTCCTGGTCGATCTGGATCGAGGGGTGCTCGGTGTCGAGGTAGGCGTTGAGCTCCTCGAGGAGCGCGTCGGCCTTGGCCTTCTCCTCGGGCGAGACCTCGGGGTACGGAAACACCAGCTCCTCGCGGACACGACCCCAGAAGAGGTTCTTGATGAACCCCATCTCGTCGGGCTCCGGACCGAACATCGTTTCGGTCTCGCGGATCATCTGCTGGTCGCGGGCGGAGACGCCCTTCATCGAAGAAAGGAGGGACATGGAGGCAGGTGGGTTGGAAGCGCTTTTCTGACGACCCAAGGTAGGTCCGGGGCCGCCGGTCTCGGTTGGCGTGCGTGCGAAGGCGGGGCGAGATTCCCGCATGCCCGACCTGAACGCGCGTCCCCCCTTCTCCGTTCGCCTCCGAACGACCGTCGCCGACGTCGGTGCCCCGCTGTGTGTCGGCCTCGACCCCGACCCGGACCGGCTCCCTCCGCGCTTTGCCCAGGGTGGGGCGGCCGATGCGGAGGCGTTTTGTGTTGCAATAACGGAGTCTACGGCTCCCGTCGCGGCGGCCTACAAGCCCAACCTCGCTTTTTTCGAGGCCTATGGGCCCGAGGGCTGGCACGCCCTGGGCCGGGTTTGTGAAGCCGTCCGCCGGTCGGGGCGGCTCCTCGTGCTCGACGGCAAACGGGGCGACATCGGCAACACCGGGCGGCGGTACGCCGCGGCCCTCTACGACCGCCTCGGCGGCGACGCGGCCACGGTCGCGCCCTACATGGGCGCCGACAGCGTCGCGCCGTTCCTCGAACACGCCGGGCGGTGCGCGTTCGTGCTCGTGGCCACCTCGAACCCCGGCGCGGCCGACCTCCAGCACCTCGACGTCGGCGGCACCCCGCTCTACGAGGCCGCTGCCCGGCTGGCGGCCGACGCGGCCCGCGACTTGCCGGGCGAGGCCGGGTTCGTCGTCGGCGCCACGCGGCCCCAGCTCTTGACCGACCTCCGGGAGGCGCACCCCGACGTGCCGTTTCTCGTCCCCGGGGTGGGTGCCCAGGGCGGGTCCGTCGAGGACACGCTCCGGGCCAATGCCGGAGGGCCGATCCTCGTCAACTCCAGCCGCGGCATCCTCTACGCCTCCTCCGGCGACGACTTCGCCGAGGCGGCCCGGGACGCCGCCGAGCGGCTGGCAGCGTCCCTGGCCGCCTGACTACCCGCCGACGACCTCGCCGCCGTTGACGTGGATCGTCTGGCCGAGGACGTAGGACGAGTCGGCCTGGGAGGCGAGGTAGACGTAGGCCGGCGCGACCTCCTCGGGTTGGCCGGGGCGCTCGAGCGGGACGTCCTGGCCAAACTCGTCGACCTTCTCCTCGCCGAACGAGGACGGGATAAACGGCGTCCAGATCGGGCCCGGGGCGACGCAGTTGACGCGGATCTTCTTGTCGAGGACCTCCTCGTTCTGCGCGAGCGACCGGGTAAACGCGAGGATGGCCCCCTTGGTCGAGGCGTAGTCGAGGAGTCCCGGACTCCCACGGAAGGCCGTCACGGACGTCGTGTTGATGATGGCCCCGCCCTCCGAGAGGTGCTCCAAGGCCGCCTTCGTCATAAAGAACTGGCCATAGATGTTGGTCCGGAATGTCCGGTCGAGCTGCTCCGCCGTGATGTCGCCGATCCGTTTCTGTGGGATCTGGACCGCCGCGTTGTTGACCAGCACGTCGAGCCGGCCGAACGCGTCTAGCGTTTGCTGGACGGCGTCGCGGCACGCGCCCTCGTCGCGCACATCGGCCGCGATGGCGAGGCACCGCTGGCCCTCGGCCTCGACCGCCTCGGTCGTCGTCCGGGCGTCCTCCTCCTCGTCGAGGTAGACGATGGCGACGTCGGCGCCCTCACGGGCGTAGAGGACGGCGACGGCCCGACCGATCCCGCTGTCGCCACCGGTGACGAGCGCCACCTGCCCGTCGAGCTTGCCGCTCCCACGGTAGGCGGGCGCCTCGAAGTCAGGCGCCGGCGTCATTTCGTGCTCGTCCCCGGGGTGGTCGTCCTGGTGCTGGGCGGGGAGGTCCTCGGGGTAGTCGCGCTGGCCGGTGGTCATGGACGTGGGGGGAAAAGGGAAGGGGCCAACGAGAGGAACGGAGGCCGGTTCGGCAGTCTGTAACCTTTGGGGGATCGCCCGCGTCGTCGGATTGAACCGCCCACGACCATGTCTCCCGACGCCCTCGTCCGTCAGCACGCCGACCTCGTCTATCGCGTCGCCCTCCGGGTGACCGGGACGCCCGACGACGCGGCCGACGCGGCCCAGGACGCGCTCGTCAAGGTGTGGAAGGGCATCGGCGCGATCGACACCGAGCGCCAACGGGCGTGGGCCGCCCGCGTGGCCCGCAACGCCGCGCTCGACCTGATCCGTCGCAGAAAGGTTCGCCCGGAGCCCGGACGCGGGGAGCCGGTCACCGAACCGCCCTGCGCGTCCCCCCTGCCAGACGACCACGCCGAGGCCGGCGACCTCCGTGTCGAGCTCGCCCGCGCCGTCGGGACGCTCGACGACCCCTACCGCACGATCCTGCTCCTCCGCGACGTCGAGGGCCTCGCCTACGCCGAGATCGCCGACGCGCTCGACCTCCCGCTCAACACGCTCAAGGTCTACCTCCACCGCGCCCGGCGCCGCGCCCGCGCCGCCCTCACCGCCTCCGCCCCCGAGCTGGTCCCATGACTGCCCCGTGCCTCCGTCTCGACGACTACCTCGACGGGCGGCTCTCCGCCGCCGACGCCGAGGCCTTCGAGACCCACACCCTCACCTGCTCCGACTGCGACGCCGCGCTCGACGAGGCCGCGCCCGACCTCTCGGCGCTCCGCGACGTGACGTGCCCGCCCGAGGTCGTCGAGGCCGCGCTCCGCGCCGCCCGCCGGGCGCCGGCGCTCGCCCCCGACCGCGCTCCGGCCGTCCGCCAGCGGTCCCGCCGCCGGTTCGCGGTCGGCCCGCTCGCCCTCGCCGCCGCGCTGGCGGTCGCCGTCGGCATCGGCGTGACGCTCGACCGCGGGTCGGACGGCCCGGCCCGGCCCATCGCCGAGGCGGTCACGTCCGCGGATGAGCCCACGCCCTCCACGACGCCGGTCACGCCCGCTGAGCCGGCGCCGGCCGCCTCGGACTCCACGAC
>JAAXJP010000669.1 GCA_012269805.1 Rubrivirga sp. | reverse complement strand
CGCCATGTCCGCACCGCACCGCAGAATCGGCCTCGCGACCGTCGCCCTGTCGGCTGTCCTCCTGCTCCTGACCCAGGGGTTCACGCCCGCGCGCGACGCCGCCCCGTCACCAGGCCCGGTCCGGCTCATGGTCCTCTACCCCCAGCCCACCAACGTGGACCAGTTCGAGGCGGACTACCGCGCCCACCTCGACCTCCTCCGCCGGGCCCTCGACATCCCCGAGGGCGAGCGGCCGTACACGGTGACCCACTTCCTCCCCGGTCCGAACGGCCCGGCCCCGTACTACCAGCTCTTCTCGCTGCCGTTCGAGTCGGCCGAGGCGCTCCGCGAGGCGAGGGCCCGACCGGGAATGCCGGAGGTCGCGGCCGATGCCGCTCGCATCTCGTCGGGCGGACCCCCCGTCGTCCTCATCGGCAGCGACTTGTGAGCTCCGACGTGTAACGCCTCAGAGGCCGATCCCCTCGCTCGCGTTCTCGTCGAAGAGCCTCCGCTCGCGGACGTACTCGGCGAGCATGGCGGCTGACTTGTGCCGTGCGCTATCGTATCAAACACACGGACCGCCGAAGCATCCTTAGCCGTCGCCTACGCGCTGCGCCAGTTCGAACGCGACGGGGACTTGCTGCGTGACCATCGCCCCAAGCAGGTGCCGAAACGCGGCGAACGCTGCCTCGCGCTGGCGGAGCGCCTCGCGGTCGTGCTGCCACACATGGACGAGAAGCTGAATCGTCAGGTCCACTGACTTGCTGCGAGCCCGCGGACCGACCGTATGGTCTTTCCATAAATGGGCTCCTTCTCGCCGGGCGGCGTCGCTGAGCCAGATCAGTCCGTCAAACCGAACCGCATGGGCCGCAGGCAGAACCAGGAAGGCCGCCAGAGAGGCGACGTCCGTGTCCTGTCGGAGATGGGCCTCGGCCCACACTCTCAGGCCCGGCTCTACGGCGGCGGCCACATGGGCTCGGTCCGCCGTCCACGTGTCCGCCGAGAGATGCTTGAGTCCCAAGAGGTCGCGCCACAGCTCGTCTCGCCGGAACCACGCGCCCGCGTCCGCCAGCGCCCAACGCGCGTGGCCCTGTGCGTACTCGATCATCAGCTGCCATCGTCGGAGAACGACCTGAGACGCGCCCAGCACCGCTCGTGGCCACCACTCCATCAAGAACCACGAGACGAGCCCAGAGGCCGACGGTCCGAGGTTGAGAATCGGCTCCCAGTACTCGCGCGCCTCGGCATCGGAGTCGACCTCTGCGGCGAGCGCTGCCGCGTGCGACGCGACGAACTGGACCCAGGGATCGTCCACACCCTCGAAGTCCTCAGTCGGGGCATCGTCTGGAAGCGTGAGCCATGCGGCGGTCTCGCGAACGGCGTCTGCCCAGACGGCTCGCCACCGCTCCCACGACTCCGCCTCCGCCAACTCACCTGGCAGAGGGATACCGCGGAAGGCCGAGACAGCGAGTCCAGAGTCGAACGTCATGTCCGGGCGAGCGCGGTGACCCGGTCGCGCAGATCGGAGTCTGGGCTCGGTGTCCGAGTCTCCTGCTGTCAACTCCGACACTGGGGGTACGGTCGCGCCCAGGCTCCCATCGACGAAACGGCTGCTCGCGTCCTCGCGCTCCGCGTCGAGCCGGTCGATTTCGTCCTGGATGATTGCCTCGCCTCCCTCGGGTGGGAATCTCGCGACGTTCCTGAGCTGGCTCAGCCTCCGATCCGTTCGGGCGAGCCGTAGGATCAAGTGAGCCAGGCGCAGGTGGTCGTCTCCCAGACCCGCCCTCTGTGCCTTGACCTCGCCCACCAGTGCGTCGATCTCCTCGCTGCCGCCCGTCAGAGCGAGCCGTGCGACCGCCCGGCGGAGTTCCTGGTCGTCCGGGTCGGAAGCCCACACCGTCGGGAGCGCACGTGCGGCGAAAGACCGTGCGCTCCACATCCCGAGGCCAGGGTGATCGGAAACCGACCTGGCGGCCTCCAGCAGAGTCGCGCGCGCCCACGCCGCACGCTCAGCGTGCGATGCAGTGCTGCGTTCTCCGAACACGGCGAGGACGGCGGCGATGCCAGCGAGTACGTCGAGAGCGCTCTGCGGATTATCTGCCCACTGACGATCGCTGAGAGCCTCAAGCCGCTCGACGCGCGACCATAACTCGTCGAGACACTCAGGCGTCGCCTCCTTCTCCCGGTCTAGAAGCTGGGAGCAGTCCATCGGCGTCGTGAGCGGAAGCATGTTCGCCGCGAACTCGGCCTCAGCTTCGTCATTCCGGACTTGCTGCTCAGGCGGAGGCTGGAACACGAGCAACTGGCGCGCGGGACTCCCGTCGTCCTCTTCCGCCGTTTCAAAGGCGTCCTCCTCGGCCGGCGCCCAATTGGCCGGGTCGAACTGTGCGAGTAGGGTCGGGATGTACTCCCACCCGTGATAGACCGTGTCGGCCTCGCGAGACCAACGTTCCCGCGCGTCCGCGACCGCCTCGCGAAAGCTCTCGTCGCTGTGGAGTAGGAAGAGGGCCACGTTGACCAGGGAGGCCCGACGGTGGGGGTACTCGTGCCACTCGCGGTAGGCGTCGTGCTGAGCACGAGGGAGGAGCGTGAATGGCGGCGAGATCGCCGACTTCCACATCATGTTCTGGCTCCCCATGTTCGTCCAAGAGAGCAGGTGCGGGCTGAGGAGGAGCGGCCTCAGCGGCCCGAGGAACAAGTGGGGCGACCGTCGCCCCACCGACGCCAGCACGCCGATCATGGCCGTTGACGTGGCCTCGCGAAGCAGCCGGGCCACGAGCGGGCCGATATCCTCATCCGCCTCGATCCGGTCGTACAGGTGTTTTTCCAGTGCCATCAGCGCGCTCGCCACGACCCCCTCC
>JAAXJP010000104.1 GCA_012269805.1 Rubrivirga sp. | reverse complement strand
ACCCCGCCCTCCTCGCCCCGCCCATCGCCCCGGCCGCGTGGCGCGCGCTGAACGCCGACCCCGAGCGCCCGCTCTTCGACCGTGCGCTGCTCAGCGCCCAGCCCCTGGGCTCCACGATCAAGCCGCTCATGGGGCTGGCGGGGCTGGAGGAGGGGGCCATCACGCCCGAGACGACGTACCCCTGCACGGGCGCGTTCACCTACGGCGGGCGGCGGTTCGGCGGCCACGGCAACTACGGGCCGCTCGGCGTTGCGGACGCCGTCCGGGTCTCGTGCAACGAGTTCTTCTACGCGCTCGGGCTCGAGCTCGGGCTCGACCGCTACAGCGCGTGGGGCCGCCGCGTCGGGTTCGGCGAGCCCATGCCGACCGACTTCCCGGACCAGAGCCCGGGGCTCTGGCCGGACTCGGCCTACTTCGACCGGACCTACGGCGAGAACGGGTGGACGCGCGGGTACCTCGTGTCGCTCGGGATCGGGCAGGGGAACGTGGCCGTGACGCCCATGCAGCTCGCCCGCTACACGGCCGCGCTCGCCAACGGCGGCACGCTCGTCGCGCCCCACGCCGCCCGCGTGCTCCGCCAGCCCGACACCGGCGACGAAGTCCGGCCGGGCCTGCCGCGCCCGACCCGGCTCGGCGTCGACCCCCGGAACCTCGCCGTCGTCCGGGCCGCGATGCGGGCCGTCGTGACGGACGGGACGGCCCGCGTGGCCGCCGTCGAGGGCGTCCCCGTGGCGGGCAAGACGGGGACGGCGCAGAACCCCCAGGGCGAGGACCACTCCCTCTTCATCGCCTTCGCGCCCTACTCCGACCGGCCCGCCGACGCCCGGGTCGCGGTCGCCGTGTTCGTCGAGAACGCCGGGTTCGGGAGCACCGCGGCGGCCCCCATCGCGAGCCTCCTCATCGAGCGCTACCTGACGGGCGCCGTCGACCGCCCCGAGCTCGTCCGCCGCCTCGTCGAGGACGTGCGGAGCGAGCCGCTCGACGGCCCATGACGCCCATGCGCCTCCCCCCATCCCTCCTCGCCTTCCTGCTGCTGCTGGCACCCGCGCGCGCGTGGGCGCAGGCGGGCGCGGCCCCCGGGTCCAGCGCGGAGCGGGTCGGGGTCGAGACGGCCCTGGAGGCGGACGGCGTGCGCCCCGGCGGGACGGTGAGGGCCGCCGTCGTGCTGACGGTCGAGGACGGGTGGCACGTCAACGCGCACCGGCCGAGCGAGGGCTACCTCATCGGGACGGAGGTCTCGCTCGACGGCCGCCCGGGGTTCCTCCTCGCCGACGCCCGGTACCCCCCCGCTCGTCCCGTGGCGTTCGCTTTCGCCGACGCGCCCCTCGACGTGTACGAGGGGACCGTGCCCGTCCTCCTCTCGCTCCGCGTGGGGGACACCGTCGCGCCCGGGGCCTACGGGCTGGGCGTGACCGTCCGCGTCCAGGCCTGCAACGACCGGGTCTGCCTCGCGCCGTCCACGCTCCGTACGGAGGTCCCGGTCCGGGTCGTCCCGGCCGGGGCCGAGACCCGGCCGGTCCGCGCCGACGTCTTCGCCGCCTACGAGGCCGCCGCGGGCGCCGGGGCGCCGCCAGACGCGCCGCCGGGGGGCGGGCGCGTCGAGCGTCTGCTCGCCGAGCGCGGGGCGCTCTGGGCCTTCCTGGCCATCTTCGCGATCGGCCTGGCCCTCAACCTGACGCCGTGCGTCTACCCCATGCTCTCCGTCACGGTCTCCCTCTTCGGTACCCAGGGGGAGGTGGGCCTGGGACGGTCGTTCGGGCGGGCGTCCCTCTACCTCCTCGGGATCGTCACCACGTACAGCGTCCTGGGCGTCGCGGCGGCTCTCACGGGGAGCCTTTTCGGGGGGTGGCTCCAGAGCCCGTGGATGCTGGCCGGGATCGGGACGCTCCTCTTCGGGCTGGCCCTCAGCGCGTTCGGGCTCTACGAGATCCGGCTGCCGTCGGCGCTGACGACCCGGCTCGGCGCGGCCCACCGCGCGACGGGACCGCTGGGCCTCTACCTGTCGGGTCTCGTGGTCGGCGTGTTCGCCGCGCCCTGCATCGGGGCGCCGGTCATCGCGCTCCTGGCGTTCGTCGGGACTCGGGGCGACCCCCTCTTCGGGCTGAGCGCGCTGTCGGTGCTCGCCCTGGGGCTCGGCCTGCCCTACCTCGTGCTGGGCACGTTCAGCGGGCTGCTCTCGCGGCTGCCTCGGTCCGGCGTCTGGATGGTGTGGGTCAAGAAGCTGTTCGGCGTCGTGCTCCTCGGGGCCGCCCTCTTCTACCTCGGCCTCGCCGTCGCCCCCGCCCGAGCGATCTACGCGGTGCCGCTCGCCCTCGTCGCCGGGGGGCTCTACCTCGGCTTCGTCGAGACGTCGGCCCGGCGGACCCCCGGGTTCCGGTGGGTCGCGAGGGCCGTGGGCGGGACGGCCGTGGTCCTGGGCCTCGCGGCGTTCGTTCAGTTTGGCGAGCCCGGCGTCGCCTGGAGGCCGTACTCGGACGCGGCGCTCCGCGACGCGCGCGCCGAGGGCCGCCCCGTCCTCCTCGACTTCACGGCCGACTGGTGCATCCCGTGCCTCGAGCTCGACCGGGTCACCTTCACGGACGGGGACGTCATCGAGGCGACCGAGGGGTTCGCCCGGCTCAAGGTGGACCTCACCCACTTCGATTCCCCAGGGGCCGAGGCCCTCCGCCAGCGGTTCGACGTGGCCGGGGTCCCGACGCTCGTGTTCCTCGGCCCCGGGGGCGACGAGGTCCCGGGCTCCCGCGTCGTCGGGTTCGTCGGGCCAGGCCCGTTCCTGGAGCACGTCGAAGGCGTCTGGCAGGAGCTCGCTCGCCGCCCGCCGCCCTCCTCCCGATCGGCCCCGGCC
>JAAXJP010000053.1 GCA_012269805.1 Rubrivirga sp. | reverse complement strand
CCGGGGGAGCAGGGCGCGTCGGCGGCGGCCCGGACCACCCCCCGCCTGGAGCGGCGACGCCAACCGGGCAGGGAGATGGAGGACCGGTTCGGCATGGAGGAGCCGGCGAAGCCGGGCGGTGGGAAGGAGGGCGACGGGGACGCCCTCCATTCGCTCCAGCGCCAGCAGGAGGCCGAGCGTGTCCTCGTCGAGGCCCGACGCGCGGCGTCGACCGAGCAGGCGATCCACGAGAACGCGCTCGCCCGCGAACGGCTCGCCCACGCCCGCGCGGTCGCGGCCGACCGGATCGCCCTCCTCGACACGGAGGACCGGCGCCGCCGCGCCTCGTTCCTCGTCGCCGAGGAGTACGACCGGCGCGAACGGCTCCTGACGTTGGAGTCGATCCGGCTCCGGGAGCGGGCCGCGCAGGAGGCCGCGAACGCCGGGCTCGAGCGGGAGCGGATCCGATCGCGGGCGATCGAGAGCCGGGCCGAGCGGGAGGCCGTCGTCGCCGCGGCCGAGGAGGAGGCCGCCCAGGCCGGGACCGCCGCGGCCCGCCAGGCCGATGAGGAGCGCGAGCGGCTGGCCACCGAGATGCAGACGCGCGCGCTCGCCCGGGCCCGCGAACTCGGCGACGCCCAGATCGCCGAGATGGAGCGGGTGTCCGGCGTCGTCTCCGGCGGGTTCGGCGCGTTCGCCGACGTGTTCGGGCGGGACCTCGACCGGACCGAGGCCCGGTTCCTCACGCTCCTCGACGGCGTGTCCGGAGAGTTGGAGCAGACGAAGCGGGACGCCGAGGCCGCCCTCGCCAGCGGGCTCATCGGCGAGGGCGAGGCCGAGCGCCGGATCGAGGCGGCGAAGGAGTCGGCGAAGACGGCGCTCAAGGAGAGCGCGCGGGCCGTCGCCGCTGCCGGGCCCGTGACCGACGAACTGGCCGACTCGCTGGAGCGGGTGGCCGACGCCATCGACGGCCCCGACACCTCGTGGGCCGAGGACCTCGCCGACACGTTCGACGAGATCGCCCGGACGGCCTACAGCATCGCCGACGCGCTCGACGCCGTCGGCGAGCGGGGGGCGGCCCGCGTGGTCGGGGGCCTCGGCAACGTGGCCCGGGCTGGGGGGACGTTGGCGATGGGGATCGGCTCCGGGAACCCGTTCCAGATCGTCCAGGGCGGGGCCGAACTCGTGTCCTCGATCGGCGGGCTCGTCACCGGGTTCGCCGAGGCCCGGGAGGCCGCACGCCTCCAGCGCGAGGCGTTCGAGGACAGCGCCCGGGCCGTCCGCGGCCACACCGACACGCTCCTCTCCGGCCAGGTCGGAGAGGAGTACACGGCCGACCAGCTCGCGGCCTACGACCCGGCCGCCGTCGAGGCCGCCCGTGGGCAGGTCGACGCGGCGAAGGACACCCTCGTCGGGTCGCAGGGGTTCGGCGAGGCCCAGGGCGCCACGCGCGACCTCCTCCGCGACCTCGCCGCGGCCGGGCTCGACGTGTCCGACCTCCAGGACATGTACGCCGACGCTCTGGCGATCGAGGACCTCGGCGAGCGGCGGGAGGCCCTCGGCGACATCCTCGACGAGGTCGACCGCCGGTTCGGGGGCCTCGCCGCGGGCCTCAACACGTACGCCGACGACATCCCCGGCGCGCTCGCCCAGCTCGACGACGACCTCCGGCGGGCGGGCCGGACCGGCGCCGACGCGCTCTCGCGGTTCTTCGACAAGCTCGACGCGGCCGGGTTCGCCGAGCTCTCGGACATGCTGGAGGGCGCGCTGTCGGGGCTCACGCCGGGGACCGACGAGTACGAGGCGGCCCTGGAGGCGTTCTACCAACGGGTCCAGAACGGGGAGGTCCAGTTGCCGGGCGGGATGAGCATGGCCGACTTCGAGCGGGTCATGGACGGCCTCGACGGGATCGGCGAGGGCGGGTCAGGGGCGGCCGGCGCCGAGTCGACGTCTGTCTCTTCGGTCAACCGCGCGACGGTGGAGCAGGCCGATCTGATCGGCGCCTACCTCCAGCAGATCCTCCGCGAGCACCGGACGACCAACGAGATCCTCGGCGGCTTGACGTCGCTGCCCCCCGTCGAGGGAGACGCGCCCGATGGTGGGGATGGCGTCGTGGAGGGCGCGAGCGTTGGCGCCGGCACCCCGGTCAAGGAGGCGGCCATGGCCGTCGCTCCGAAGCCCGATCTGTCCCGCGTCGTCGCGACCCTGAACGGGGCGCCCCTCCAGCCCCAAGTCGACGCGATTCTCGAGCGGATCTACGGCGTGCTCGAACGGGCCGCCGTTCCCCAGGTCCTACCCGCCAGCGCGTCGGCCGGCGCCGAGTCGGGAAGCACGCACGTCACGGTCCCTGTCGAGATCAACGCCGGCCCCCGCGAGTCAGAGCGCGAGCTGGTGCGGCGGCTCATGCCCCGGATCGAGGCCGAGCTCGTCAAGGCGCTCGTGCGAGAGGGCGTCAGTCTCGGGCGCACCGGTTGACCGTCGTGCCCGCCCCGCTCCTCCGCCACAACGACGACCTCGGCCCCGTCGCGTTCGCCGCCCACGTGCGGACGGCGCGCGGCGTCGTGACGGTCGCCCACCCCTCGGTCGGCCCCCCGTCCGTCGGCGTCGCGCTGGCCGTCCTCTCCGGCGACGTCGCCCGCGCGCGCACGGCGCTCCGGCCGTGGCTCCCCGTCCGCCTCGCGTCCGCGCTCGCCCCGCTGGACGACGCGTCCCTCGTGCGCGCGCTGGTCGGGCTCCTCGACGCCTTCACCCCGGCCATCGCTCCAGCAAGAGCCACGGGCGAGTCCGCGGGCGACGGGATCCGGGAGGCCACGCTCCGCTCGACCCGCGACGGCGTCCACGACCTGGCCGTCGCGCTCGGCGTCCTCCCGGAC
>JAAXJP010000157.1 GCA_012269805.1 Rubrivirga sp. | reverse complement strand
CGTGGTGAACACGTGCCGAAACCGGCTACGCGACTCGAGGCGACGGCGGACGAGAGGCTCTGGGAAGTTGTACATCCCCGTGTCCGTGTCCTCAAACGAATGCCGGAAGGGGACGCCCGCTGCTTCGAGCAGAATCGACGACGCGACGACTCGCCCCTCGGCGCTCTGGAGGACGACCTCCATCTCCTCGACGTCGGCTGACACGTCGGCGTGGAGTTCGCGGAGAAGCCGGGCCTCGACCTCCTGGTCCGTCCGAGCCGCGTTCCAGTTCGAGACCTGGATGCCGAGGAACACGCCCAGGACGACGATCACGAGGTCGATCCCAATCGCAGTCCAGTTCTGGGTCTTGACGTGCTCGATGACGCGGCGAAGGAGCATGAACCGTATCGGATGAACGGGATGATGATAGGCCGCCCAACCGGAAACGCTCAGCCGCCGAGAGGTGAGCGCAGAGCGTTGGGAAGAAGCAACGACTGGCGGTGGCGCCCGGACGAGCCGAGAACGCGGCCCCTCTCGGTTGGCCGGCAGCGGGGGGGTCTGCGGCTCATGGCGGCGCACCCGACGAGCCCAACTCCTCGTCGATCCGATCGACCATACGAATCAGCAGCGCTCGGACCGGCTCGCCCTCTTCGAGGATCGCCTCTGCCATGACCCATCGGTTCTCAGCGTGGTTCTCGAAGGCCACGTCCGAGAGGAGCACGTCGTACCGCTGGGGGAACCGGCTGGGCCGGTCTGCTTCGATGAACCCGACTTGCCGGTCCGCAGTCACGAGCGGGGTCCGATCCAGCACGTAGGGGAAGAACCGGTCGAGCACGTCCGCTCGCATCTCGTCCTCCACCGCCCGCAGCCTAGCGAGCACGTTCGGCCACGTCGCCAGCATGGCGCGCAGGCTGTCGTCGCGGACCAACCCGAGTTGACCCGCCCCCAACATGGCGTCCACCTCGCCCATCGCGGGGTGGTAGGCGGGGATCTCACTGATGAGATCGACCAGCAGCGTATCCAGGACGGCCGAGGGCACGTCGGGCGGTTCGGGACCCGTCCATGCGAGCACGCGGCGCGACTGCCGGATCGACTGGCGGTGCTCATCAGCCACCCGGTCCAAGAGGTCGATGTTCGCCGCCAGCTCGGCGCGCAGACCTCGAAGCAACTCGCGCTCCTGGATCCGGGCAGAGCGTTCGTTTCCCCACGCGTTGACCTGGAACCCGATGACGACGCCTACGATCACGATCACGACCTCCAGACCAACAGCGAACCAGTTCTGCTCTCGGACGGCCGCCGTGAGCCGCCCGAGGATGGTTCCGGCTCGCCTCCGAGGCGGGCCCTGGGGATCTCCTGCGATCTCAGTCATCTACCAAGCTACGGGAGCCGCAGAACAGATGGCCGCTTAGCCGCGACGAGCGGCGCCCGCGGTAGGAACGAGCGCAAGGATACACCGCCGGCCGGACGAGCCGCAGCCCCGCACGCCCGTCGTCGGCCTACAGCGGCGAGTACTGCGTCGGCCGCGACGACCAGGAATCGACGACTCGCCCGATTTGTGCGCCGGCCCGTAGCTGATACGGCCTGGGCGAAAGGCCACCGAAATCGAGGTTTGCAACCCCGTTCGCGGCAAGCTCACTCTGTGGTGCGACCGCCAGACAGCTTCGAACCGCTCGAAGGGAGGGTCACGGTGAACGTCGCGCCCTCTCCCTCCTCGCCGCCGACCTCGATGGCGCCCCCGTGAGCCCGGACGATCTCGAACGCGACCGAGAGCCCGAGCCCGGTGTACCCGCCGGCCGACCTCTTCGTCGTAAAGAACGGCTCGAACACGCGCCCTCGGAGCGGTTCGGGGACCCCGGAGCCGTTGTCCGCCACCCTGATCTCGACGACCGCCTCAGTCCGCCGCGTGCGCACGGAGATCATCGGGCGGAAGGAGTCGGCCCGGCCCCCTCCGTCCGGTTGACGCGCGCGCACGGCGACCGCCTCGAAGGCATTCCGGAGCAGGCTGTCCAGAACCCGGCCGAGGTCGGCGGGCTCCCCCTCCACCTCACCCGCCGCCGGGTCGTAGTCCTGCTCGACCTCGGCGCCGCCGCCGGGGACGCCCTCTTGGTAGCGCTCCAGGGCGTTCCCGACGTGCTCCTCCACGAGCCGGTTCACGTCCACCGGTCGGGGCCGCCCCCTCCGCCCCCCCGGCGTGTAGTCCATCATCCCGCGGACGATCGCATCGACCCGGTGGCCGTGCTGTGCGATCCGCTCGACATTCTGCGTGAGGTCGTCGAGCAGGGCCACCACCTCGGCGCGGGGGTCGGCGCCCCAGCGGTCCGGGCCCGATTCGAAGTGCGCCCGCAGATCGGCGAGGAGCTCCTCGGCCATCTCGGCGAAGTTGATGACGAAGTTGAGCGGGTTCCGGACCTCGTGAGCGACGGCGGCGGCCATCCGTCCCAGCCCCGCCAGCTTCTCCTCCTGGACCAGCTGGGCCTGCGCGTCCCGGAGGTCGCTGAGCGCGTGGCTCAGTTCGTGGTTCAGCGCCTCGTTGCGCGCCAGCGCAGCCTCGGCTTCCTTCTTCGCCTTCAGGAGTTCGTCCTCATACTGCCGCCTCACTCGGACGGGGAAGAGGACACAGTGGTTAACCGGGTGGCCCTCCTCCTCCCGGCGAACGGCGTTGGCGAAGACGGTCACCTCGGCGCCGTCCTTTGCACGGAGCGAGAGGTGGACCTCGTCGGCCCGCCCGTGGAGCTTGACGAGGGGGAAAAAGTGAGTCTGGTAGAAGATCCGCGTCGGCAGCGCCATCAGCGTCTCGACGTGTTGGCCCAACAACTCCTCCCGCTCATAGCCGAGCAGGTCGAGGAGCGTGGCGTTGGCGACGACGACGCGGCCGTCGTC
>JAAXJP010000554.1:2371-2860 GCA_012269805.1 Rubrivirga sp. | reverse complement strand
GGGGGGGACCAAGAGGCCACACGCCCCTCGCCCCGTCCCTCGTGCCTTAGTACTTCCGCTCCTTGGGCTGGAACTGCGTGATGATGACGTCCTTGTAGCCGATCTCGGTCTGGCCCTGTTGGTCGCTCCAGAAGAGCGTGTGCTTGAGCCACTCGTCGTCGTTGCGCGACGAGAAGTCCTCGCGGAGGTGGGCGCCGCGGCTCTCGGTCCGGTTGCGAGCAGAGACCGTGATGGCCTCGGCGTAGTCGACCATGAACTGGACCTCGACGGCGTCCATGAGGTCCGTGTTGAACCGGGCCCCCTTGTCCTGGCAGGTCACCGAGGCGGCCCGAGCACGGAGCTCCTGGAGGTCGGCGAGCGCCTCCGTGAGCGTGTCGTCGGTCCGGTAGACCGAGACGTTCTTCATCATGGTCTCCTGGAGGTCGGTCCGGACCGTCACGGCCTTCTCCCCCTCGGCGCGCGCGAGGATCGCGCCGAGCCGCTCGCGGG
>JAAXJP010000554.1:0-2361 GCA_012269805.1 Rubrivirga sp. | reverse complement strand
CGTTGTCGGGGAGCCCGGCGCGCTCGGCGCCCTCCTTGATCTGCTTGGCCATCTCCATGCCCGTCCGGCGACCGAACACGACGAGGTCGAGCAGGGAGTTCGTCCCGAGCCGGTTGGCCCCGTGGACCGACACGCAGGCGGCCTCGCCGCAGGCGAAGAAGCCCTGGACCACGTCGTCGCGGTCGGCGCTCTTCACGACCTGCCCGTCGATGTTCGTCGGGATCCCGCCCATCGCGTAGTGGCACGTCGGGGCGACGGGGATCGGCGTCTTGACCGGGTCGATGCCGAGGTAGACGCGGCTGAACGTCGAGATCTCGGGCAGCTTGTGCTCGAGGACGTCCTTGCCCACGCCCGTCATGTCGAGGACCACGTGGTCCTTCCCGTTGACGCCGCGGCCCTCGCGGATCTCCTTGTAGATGCACTGCGAGACCATGTCGCGCGGCGCGAGGTCCTTGACCGTCGGGGCGTATCGCTCCATGAACCGCTCGCCCTCCGAGTTGCGGAGGATGCCGCCCTCGCCGCGGGCGCCCTCGGTGATCAGGATGCCGAGGCGGTAGAGGCCGGTCGGGTGGAACTGGATAAACTCCATGTCCTCGAGCGGGAACCCGTGCCGGAGCGCCAACGCGAACCCGTCGCCGGTCCCGGCGTGGGCGTTCGAGGTCGTCTTAAAGGCCCGGCCGTAGCCGCCCGTCGCGAAGCACGTGATCGCGGCGTGGAACGTGTGGATCTCGCCGGTCAGGATCTCGTAGGCCACGCAGCCCGAGATCGCATCCTGGCTGCCGTCGGGGCGGATGAGGTCGAGGACCTGGAACTCGTCGTAGAACGTGACCTTGTTCTTGACGCACTGCTCGTAGAGCGTGTGGAGGATCATGTGGCCCGTCCGGTCGGCCGCGTAGCACGCGCGCCGCACGGGGGCCTCGCCGAAGTTCCGGGTGTGCCCGCCGAACCGGCGCTGGGCGATCTTGCCCTCGCGCGTCCGCGAGAACGGGACGCCGTAGTGCTCGAGCTCGATGATCGTGCGCGGGGCGTCCTGGCACATCTGCTCGATGGCGTCCTGGTCGCCGAGGTAGTCCGAGCCCTTCGTCGTGTCGAAGGCGTGCCAGAGCCAGTGGTCCTCCTCCTCGTTGCCGAGCGCGGCGCCGATGCCGCCCTGCGCGGCGCCCGTGTGGCTCCGGAGCGGGTGGAGCTTCGAGACGACGGCCACGTCGGCCCCGCCCTCCGAGGCGTACAGCGCGGCCATGAGCCCGGCGCCGCCGGCGCCGACGATGACGATGTCGTGGGTGAATGTCATGGGGTGGGGGGCGAGGGGGGGAGAGGCACGGGGCACGAGGCTCGGGCGGAGACCGCCCCACGCCTCATCCTTCATGGCTCCCCTTAGAGGCCAGCGACGATGACGGAGTAGGCGCCGATCACGAACAGGACGAGCGCGAGCGTCCACGAGAGGGCCGTCGCGCCGACGCGGGCCATGTCGTTTCGGATGTAGTCGGTCAGGACGTTGTTGAGCCCGTAGAACCCGTGGTGGAGGGCGAACGCCAGGAACAAGAGGTTGAAGCCTTTCCAGAGCACCGCGTAGACGGGGTCGCCGAGGCGGAGCATGAGGACCTCGTAGGGCGTCGGGCCGGCGACCTCGCCGGGCGGGTGCGTCGGGCCCGGCGCGTCGACCTCGGGGTCGCCGATCTGGGCCGGGACCACGCGCGGGGCCTCCGGCGTCGGCGCGGTCTCGCGGGCCTCGAAGGCGCGGACGGCCTCGGCGGCCTCCTCGGAGTAGCGCGGGAGGACGCCCGCCTCGGCCTCCTCGGCGGTGACGACGGAGTGCGAGATGCTCGCCGTGGTCCGGTCGTAGTGCTGGACCCAGAAGTGGGTGATCAGCAGGAAGATGAGGAACGTCCCGGTGATCCGGTGGGCGAACCACTGGAACGCGCTGGAGCGGGCGGTGCGGCCGTACTTGCTTGCCATGGAGTTGGGCGCGGCGCTGGCGGCCCGCCTCGGCGGGCGCGGCCAGCGGGGCGGCTTAGCCGTTGAAGTGGTCGACGAGGGCGGCGACGGACGGGTACCCCCCCACCACCAGGAGGACGGCGGCGACGGCGCCGAGCGTCCAGAAGAGCCGCCGCTGGTTCGGGCTCCACCCCACGAAGTCGATGAGGACGATCCGGAGCCCGTTCAGGGCGTGGTAGATCACCGCGCCCAGGAGCAGGAACTCGCCGACCTTGAAAATGGGCGCGTGGTAGCTCGTGATGAGGGCGTTGTACGCCTCGGGGTTCGTGATCGCCTTGAGGCCCCACACGTGGATGACGAGGTAGCCCACGAGGGCCACCCCGCTCAGGCGGTGGAGGATCCACGCGAACATGCCCACGCGCAGCT
>JAAXJP010000230.1:735-2867 GCA_012269805.1 Rubrivirga sp. | reverse complement strand
GTCCCACGGACCGGCGTCTCCGGCGCGCGCCTGCCATTTCACCCACGGAGGGGTGCCAGAGTGGTCGAGTGGGGCGGTCTCGGAAACCGTTGCGCCCTCAGGGGTCCCGTAGGTTCGAGGGGGGGCGACGGCCTGATTCGGCTCTCTGAGAGGGTGGCTCCCTTGATCCCACGTGGGGACAGGGGGGCTGATGGCGAGCGATGTGCTAGATGTGTCCCACCGTAGGCCACCCCCGGCACGGGCCGCGAGCGCTCCCCCCATGGCCTCGCGCATCCGACGCTCGGAGGGGCGTTCGCCCAGTTCTGCAACGCCTTCCGCCGACCGCAACGGAAGCGCCTGGCGTCCAAGACGCGGAACCGGCGGCCGCCGAGCGGCTGCTCGCGAAGCCGGCTCGCCGCCGCGTTGGCAGCGGCCGCCACTAGCGCGGCGCGTCTACCGCACGACGGTCAGCTGGCGCGTCTCGGAGAACGTCTCGCCTGCGATGCGCACCACGTAGACGCCTGCGGCCAACGCCGTCACGTCCAGCGACACCTGGGCCGCCGCACCGGCCTGGAGGTCCTGCGCGACGGTCTCGCTGACCACCCGGCCGAGGGCGTCGTACACCTTCGCTCCCACGCGCTGGCGTGCCCCGACGCGTACGCGAACCCAGGATTGACCCGAAGCTGGGTTCGGAGCCAATTGGCCTACCTCAGCAGTCGCGGCGCCCCCCTCCACACCGACCGCGCTCGCGGCGATGTGTAGCTCGAAGCGGGGCGACCAGCCGACCGCCCCGTCCGTCGTGAACGGAAGCGAGGCGCCAGACACGAGGTCGGCCGAGGCGCCCGTGGCCAGGTCGCGCAGTGCGACCGACCACCCAGCCGGGACGGAAACCAACTCGCCCGTGACCACGAACGTGCCCTCTGCCGTCGCCGATAGGTGGACCGGAACGGTGACCGAACCGCTCAGATCTGGCAGAGACAGCACACCCTGGCGGTGCGGAGCCCCGTTCCGCACTCCGAGAAGGGCGAGTGTCGCCGTATGGGCGTCCGGCGGCGCGAGCTCGCTCAGGTCATGCCGATCGAACCCGGGCGTGGCGTCGTCGCGAAAGCGGACCTTCGTGACGGCGTCGACGACCGGGACCGAGACGCCCTGTACGTTGAGCTCACCCTCCAGCGTGAGTGCGACCGTCGTCGGCCGCGACTGGCGGGCGTAGAGCTCGGCACCCCGCACGTTGCGCCCGTCGCGGGAGAAGGTGAACTCCGGGTCGGAACCACCCGTCCCCGTCGCCTGGACGAAGACACCCTGCCAAGGGGCGAGGTGGTCGCCGGTCGACAGCTCGATGTAGCCGCCCGACGTGGCGCCGGTCGATCCTGTGCCGAGGGCCGGGTCGTAGACGAGGTAGCTTGAACTAACCGTCGCGTTCGGTGACGTAAGGTTGGTTCCGTTCTGGTTTTTGAACTCGAATCTGAGGTTGAAGGGGTTGCCCAGCATGTAGAAGTCGTCCACCGCGTTGAACGGCAGGGTCAGCGTTACGTCTGCGTTGATGTCCGTCGCGAACGCCGGCGTCGCGTCGAGCGCGAACCCGTCGAGGGCCACGCTCCGGCTGGTCCCCCCCGAGAACGGGCCGAAGTCGTCGTCGAACCAGTACCACATGAACCCCGCGCCCGGGGGCAGCTTGTCGGTGGCGTCCGTCGCGGCGCCGTAGCCGCTCGTCCCCCCGCCTTTATAGGTCAGGAACAGGTTGGGGTCGGCGCCAGGGTACTGGCCGACGACGCCCTGGACTAGGTTGATCCCAGCGAGGTCCTCGACAGTGACGCCGGCGCCCGGCGGTGCGAGCAGCCGCCAGCCCGGCTTCTCGAAGACCGGCTGCGTGTCGTCGTAGGTGAACACTTGGTCGAAGCTTCCGTCTCGGTTGAGGGCCCCGAACGTGGACGCCGCTGGCTCCTTCCACTCGAAGTCCGGATAGCGATACCCGATGCCGCCGAGTTGGAGCGACTCGCCGGGCTGCGTGAGTTGGTTCTCGAACACGCCGATGTCAGCGGAGGTCATCCCGCTCGCCGGGCCGTCCGTCGCCGTGACCGTTCCCTCGTAGCTGATGAACTGGAGGACGTCCGTGCCGTCGACCAGGGCGACTCCCGAGGTCCAGTTTCGGA
>JAAXJP010000230.1:0-725 GCA_012269805.1 Rubrivirga sp. | reverse complement strand
CGCTGACGCGAGCATGGCCGAAAGGAAAACGAGGAGTCGCATCGAACGAAGTCAGGCGGAGTGGCGGAGGCGGCGGGCGGCCATGCCCGCACCGGCGATCGCGAGCAACGCCAGCCCCCCGTCGAGGGGCACGGGCGTCGGGGTACTGGGGAGCCCGGGACCGGTGGCGGTGCTCGGGACGGGACCGCCCGTCTCGTGAGGGGGGGCTGTTACCGGTTTGGCCCAATCGGGTAGGCTTTGAGCGGTGACCGGCGTTGCGCAGAGCGCGGCGAGAATGAGGATGCGCATGAGTGAGGGAATCGGTGGCGGTCAGTCCTGCGGGCGGAGGTGCTCGATCCCATAGGGCGCGCAGGTCGCCACGAGTCGCTCGGGGCCGGGCGGGAACGTGGCGAGTTCGCGGAACAGGCCCTCCAGCCTGCCGGGCGCGAGGAGCGTGAGCATCCGCGCCGGCCCGTCGCCGACGACGCGGGACGCGTGGGGCGTCCCCTTCGGTAGGTGGGCGCTGGTCCCGGCCTCGGCCACGACGGGGCCGTCGGCCAGCGTGAACTCGACCCGGCCCGAGAGCACGTTGAACACCTCGTCCTCGTCGTGGTGGACGTGCATCGGGACCCCGACGCCGGGACCTTAACCGTCAGGCGGTCGCCGAGGACGTCGAGGGGCTCGCCCTCGCCGTGGGCGAGGATCAGGGGGGCGCGGGCCGTGAGCGTGGTGGACATGGGCTGTGG